>NZ_CAUVXO010000165.1:4234-11106 GCF_963555865.1 Protofrankia sp. Cr1 | reverse complement strand
CGCACCGGCGGCGCCGTGGGTGGTGCGCGGCGCCCGGATCGGACGCGGCGTCGTGCGGGCGGCCGGCCCTGGCCGCGGGCCGCGCTCGGCGGGCTCGGCGTGGGCGTCGTCGACTCCGGGTGGCGGTGGGGGCAGTGGCAGTGGCGGCAGCGGCAGTGGGGTGACGGCGTTGTTGACGAAACGAACCGGCAGCGGGGTGGCGCTGTGCGCCAACGCCGCGACCAGCTCCTCCGCGGTTGGCCTGCGGACAGGATCATCGACCAGGGCCGGCGCGACCGCCACGGCAACCGCCGCCGCGTCCGGACCGGTCGCCTGCGGCATCGCCGCCAACAACAGGCTCGCGAGATCACTGACATCCACCGCGGGCGTCGCGGACGCACCCGCCAGACCCGCAACACCGACGCCGGCGAGTACCGGTCGGCCGTTGGGCTCCAACAGGACATCATCAGGATCGAGTTGTCCGTGGACGACGCCGGCGGCATGCGCCGCGGCCAATGCCTGGGCCACCGGCAGCCCGACCGTGACGACCTCACCGGGGTCGAGGCGATCCCGCGTCTCCAACAGGTGACCCAGGCTGATCGCCCCGGCAACAGGCTCGGCGACAACCGCGAGGCCCTCGGCGGTGGCAACCACGTCGATGACCGGGAGGAGGTGGGGATGGGAAAGCCCGAGCAGGACCTGCGCCGCTCGCATCGCGGCATCCCTGGCCGCCGCGTCCGGTGGCAGTCGGACGCGGCGGACCACGCACTCGGCCCCCGTGGCCACCACGCGGCCGGCCCAGACCTCCCCGGCACCGCCGCCTCGAACTCGGGCCCGCAGCACCACCCCGCGGACGGCCGGAGTACCCGGAATCCCATGGTAGCCGCGAGAACCCATGGAATCGTCCATTGCTGTCACAAGCAGTGACGGTAGGCCGAAAAGGCCGTTCTGTGCAGCCCTCACCGGAAACCTGTGGATAACTCGTGCGAACAGTTGGTCCGGATAGGTTGGCCGCGCCACGCCACGGAACGACCGCGACACAGAGCAATACAGCGTGGCCCGGCGGAGATACCGTACCGAAACATAGGAGGTACCATGAACATCCTGGCGACCAGCGCCGGCTTCATGCCGGACGGGCGGTGGGGCGCACGGGTCGGCCCGATCATCCACCACGCGCTGCGCCTGGCCGGAAACCCCGCGCGTCCCAAGCTCTGTCTGTTGGCAACCGCCAGCGGCGACGACCCGACAAGCTACGCGCGTTACTACGCGGCACTGGCGCGTGACCTGCCGGACCTGCGCGCGTCCCATCTCGCCCTGTTCCCCATGCCTACCGTGGCCGACGTCCGGGCACACCTGCTGGATCAGGATGTGATCTGGGTGGGCGGTGGCAGCGTCGCGAATCTGCTCGCGGTGTGGCGGACACACGGACTCGATACGATCATGCGGGAAGCCTGGACGGCCGGGGTGGTCCTGGGCGGCGTGTCCGCGGGGTCGCTGTGCTGGCACGTCGGAGGTACAACCGACTCGTTCGGTCCGGACCTGCGACCGGTCACCGACGGGCTCGCGCTGCTGCCGTTCAGCAACACTCCGCACTACGACTCCGAGGCCGGCCGACGTCCGCTGTACCAGAAGCTGGTCGCCGCGGGCTCGCTGCCGCCCGGTTGGGCCACCGACGATGGTGTCGGCCTGCACTTTCGCGGCACCGAACTGGTCGAGGCGGTCGCGGACCGGGCCGAGGCCTTCGCGTGGCGGGTCGAACAGGACCCGACCACGGGGGTGCGGGAGACACGGGAGATCCCCCGGCGCCTGCCGGCGGTGTGACACCGGCAGTGTGACGCCGGCGCTGTCTTCCCCATCGTCTCTGGGAGGATTCCGCAGGTTGGCGTAGCCTCACTTTTGTGGAGGTCATGCGGCTGGGACTGGTTCCCTATGACGATGCCTGGCGGCTCCAGCGTTGCCTGGCCGACCGGCGGATCGCCGCCGAAGTGGACGACACGCTGATCCTCCTGGAACACCCCGGTGTCTACACTGCCGGTCGCCGCACCCAGCCATGGGAGCGCCCCGTTGACGGCACCCCGGTGGTGGACGTCGACCGGGGCGGGAAGATCACCTGGCACGGGCCGGGCCAGCTCGTGGGCTACCCGGTCGTGCGCCTGCCCGAACCGCTGGACCTGGTGGCCTACGTCCGCACGCTGGAGGCCGGGTTGATCGCCGCCTGCGCCGACCTCGGCTTGGCGACCACACGGGTGGCCGGGCGCACCGGCGTGTGGACCACCGACGGTGAGCGCAAGATCGCGGCGATCGGCGTCCGGGTCCGGCGCCGGGTCGCCTACCACGGCTTCGCCCTCAACTGCTGCCCGGATCTGACCGCCTTCACCCGCATCGTCCCCTGTGGGATCACCGACGCCGCAGTGACCAGCCTGAGCCGGGAGCTCGCACGGACCGTGACCCTCCCCGAGGCCCTGCCTGTCGTGGAAGACCACATGGTCGACGTGCTGAGCGCCTTCACGACACGCACCACGGTGCCACGGACCCTACCGGTGTCGACATCCGGACCCCACAAGCCGGTTCGGGGGACCGAGGCAGTGCGAGAGGCGGAGATGTCAGGGTGACCGCGGTGACACCCGAGGGCCGGAAGTTGCTGCGCCTCGAGCTGCGCAACGCGGCCACGCCGATCGAGCCCAAGCCGCCGTGGATCCGGACCCGGCTGCGGACCGGTCCACAGTACTCCGAGATCCTGGGGCTCGTCCGCGACAAGGGCCTGCACACGGTGTGTGAGGAGGCCGGGTGCCCGAACATCTACGAGTGCTGGGAGGACCGGGAGGCGACCTTCCTCATCGGCGGGGACGTGTGTACCCGGCGTTGTGATTTCTGCCAGATCGATTCGGGGCGACCGGCGACGGTCGACCCCGACGAACCGCGCCGGGTCGCCGACTCCGTCCATGCCATGGGGCTGCGCTACGCGACCGTCACCGGGGTCGCACGCGATGACCTACCCGACGGCGGGGCCTGGCTGTACGCCCAGACGGTCCGCGAGATCCACGCACGGTGCGGCGACGTCGGCGTCGAACTGCTGATCCCCGACTTCCACGCCCGGGCCGAGCAGCTCGCCGAGGTGTTCGGGGCGACTCCCGAGGTACTCGCGCACAACATCGAGACGGTGCCGCGGGTGTTCCGCCGGATCCGGCCGGGGTTCGGTTACGACCGGTCGCTGGACGTTCTGCGGGCCGCCCGCGCGGCCGGCCTGGTGACCAAGTCCAACCTGATCCTCGGGCTCGGTGAGGAACCCGCCGAAATCCTCGCGACCATGGCGGACCTGCTCGACGCGGGCTGCGAGCTGCTGACGATCACGCAGTACCTACGGCCCAGCCCACGTCATCACCCGGTGCAGCGCTGGGTGCGCCCCGAGGAGTTCGCCGAGCTGCGGGACGAGGCCGAGCGGATGGGGTTTGCCGGGGTGCTGTCGGGTCCGCTGGTCCGGTCGTCCTACCGCGCGGGCCGGATGTACCGGCAAGCGGTCGAGCAGCGCGCCATCGTCGGGCGCTGAGCGCACCCGGCCGACACAATTATTACCCAGAGTAGCCACTGCGATGGTGCACACGTCCCGGCGGAACTAGGCTCACCGGAAAGTCACTCGTCCGCAACACGTGGATGAAGGTCGAGACCATGATTGACAATGCCTACGACCTGTCCGGGAGGTCTGTGTGGTCGTGTTGAGGTCACTTCTGACCGCGATTGAAGAACTCACCCTCCTGCTGCTGCCACACGGCGGCCAGCGAACCGCGCGCCGCAACGCATGGCGTGCCGCTGTCGATCTTCATGTGGGGGTCGACCAGCACGCCGAGGCCCCGTTGACGGTCGGCCGCATCCCACCACAGACCGGGGGTCGGCTCGCGGTCGCCGCCGAGCGCTGACCAATCGATCACGAAACAGGCAATCACGAAACCGCCGATCATCGCATGGCGAAGACCACGGTAGGGGCATCGTCCGCGCGGGGTCGTAGGCTCGCGGTCATGGCGCGCAGGAACAGGTCCGGCAGTGACTCGCCGAGCACCGGTACGACGAAGGCCGGTACGGCGAAGACAGCACCGACGAAAACAGCACCGACGGGGCGCAAACGACAGGCGGACGCCGGCGACGGCGCGGCCAAGCCGAGTCGCCTCGCACAGATCAGGACGGTGTACCGGCTCACCCGAGAACGTGATCCCCGCGCGCTCTGGTGGTCGCTTGTCGGTCTTGTTGTACCCATTGTCCTTGCGACGCTGCTCGGCGTGCTGGTCGGACCGCTGTGGATGTGGCTGCCCATCGGGATCATGGTGGGCCTTGTCAGCGCCATGAACATCTTCAGCCGACGTGTGCAGCGGACGGCCTATGCCGAAATGGAGGGCCAGCCCGGCGCGGCAGCCGGGATCGTCGAACGCATGCGTGGCGACTGGCGACTCACGCCTGCTGTCGCGATCAACCGCCACCAGGACGTGGTACACCGCGTGGTCTGTCGAGCCGGTGTCGTGATCATTGCTGAGGGACGGGGACGCGGACAACGGGAGCTTCTCGGAAACGAGGTGCGACGCATCCGCAAGGTGATCGGTGAGGCCCCCGTCCACGACATTGTGATCGGCACCGGGCCTGGCGAGACGCCCCTACCCAAGCTGCAGGGAACCCTCATGCGGCTGCCCCGTACCCTACGACGGGGCGAGGTCGACCCCATCGAGCGACGGTTGCGGGCGGTGACCGCACCGGTCCTGCCCATCCCCAAGGGGCCGATCCCCCGCAATATCCCCCGCGGCGGGAAGATCCGGTAATTTTCTGACTATCGTGCGGGCTCGCGAACGATCACGGTGCCGGCAGCACGATCGTGGGTGCCGCGCAGGTCGCGGTCCCAGATGAAGGCCGGGACGAGCAGGCCGAGAAGCACGGTACGGACGGCTGCCCACCACCATCGCGGCCGGCCGTGGTCGCTCACCCGAATGACGCGGGCGCCGACCACGCGCATCCCGATGGTCTGCCCGTTCGCCGCGATCAGGACGAACTCCTCCAGCAGAAACGCAAGGTAGACGGCGAGCCCGCGGGCATCGACCGAGTAGCGGACCCCGAAGAGCACCGGTACGCCCACCAGCAGGTTGGCCACGACGGCGTCCACCGCGAACGCAGCCAGCCGGTGGCCGAAACCCACCACGGCACCAGGGCCTTCCCCCGGTAGGCCGAGCCGTACACCGGGGGGTGTGTCCCGGGGTAGTTGCGGACCTTCCAGCCAGGTTCCGAGAGCGCGTCCCACGGCGCAAGCGTATGCCCCGCGGACACCCCGGGCTTTCAATCACTGAGAGTAACAAATCAGGGCCATGTTACTGCCACGAAACGCCTTCATCATGCTGACGGAACCATATGGGGTTACGGTCCGCATCGGGTCATGGCGTATCCTTCCTATCCACACAGCCATGAAGCTTCCCTGGAGGGTGGATGTTCACAAACGCCGAAGACGTACTTCGCTACATCGCGGACGAGGGCGTTGAGTTCGTCGACGTCCGCTTCTGTGACCTTCCTGGAATTATGCAGCACTTTACGATCCCGACCGAGGTCTTCGCCGAGTCCGTGTTCACCGAAGGTCTGATGTTCGACGGGTCCTCGATACGTGGCTTCCAGGCGATCCACGAGTCGGACATGCTGCTCCTACCCGACCCGAGCACGGCCTTCGTCGATCCGTTCCGCGAACACAAGACGCTCGCGATGACCTTCTTCATCCATGACCCGATCACGAAGGAGGAATACTCCCGCGACCCGCGCAACACGGCGAAAAAGGCCGAAGCCTACCTGCGCGGGACGGGTTTCGCGGACACCGCCTACTTCGGCCCGGAGGCCGAGTTCTACATCTTCGACGACGTTCGTTACGACTACAACCCGTACGGTTCCATGCACGCCGTCGACTCCGTCGAGGCAGCCTGGAACACTGCCCGCAAGGAAGAAGGCGGGAATCTCGGCTACAAGCCCAGGTTCAAGGGTGGCTACTTCCCGGTACCCCCGACCGACCATTTCACCGATCTGCGCTCGGAGATGGTGCGGGCGCTGTTCCGCGCCGGTATCACCGTCGAGATGCAGCATCACGAGGTGGGGACCGCCGGGCAGGCCGAGATCGACATCCGGTACAGCACGCTCCTGCGGACCGCCGACAACCTGATGCTCTACAAGTACATCATCCGCAACGTCGCGCTGTCCCGCGGCAAGACCGTGACGTTCATGCCGAAGCCGCTGTTCCAGGACAACGGCTCGGGCATGCACGTCCACCAGAGCCTCTGGCAGGGTGACGAACCTCTCTTCTACAGCGAAAACGGCTACGGCGGCCTGTCCGAGCTGGCCCGGCACTACATCGGTGGGCTGCTGCACCACGCGCCGGCACTACTGGCGTTCACCAACCCCACCACGAATTCCTACCGGCGCCTGGTGCCGGGCTACGAGGCGCCGGTCAACCTCGTCTACTCGGCGCGCAACCGTTCGGCGTGCTGTCGCATCCCGCTCAGCGGCGTCTCGCCCAAGGCGAAGCGGATCGAGTTCCGCGTGCCCGACCCGAGCTGCAACCCCTACCTGGCCTTCGCCGCCATGCTGATGGCCGGTCTGGACGGCATTCGCAACAAGATCGAACCGCCGGACCCGATCGACAAGGACCTCTACGATCTGCCGCCCGACGAACTGGCCGCGGTGCCGCAGGTGCCGGGATCACTGGAGAAGGTACTCGACGCCCTCGAAGCCGACCACGACTTCCTGACCGAGGGCAACGTGTTCACGCCCGATCTGATCGAGACATGGATCGACTACAAACGCGTCAACGAGGTTGACGCCATCCGCCTGCGCCCCCACCCCTACGAGTTCCAGCTCTATTACGACATCTGACGCCAGACATC
>NZ_CAUVXO010000165.1:1269-3539 GCF_963555865.1 Protofrankia sp. Cr1 | reverse complement strand
GGCCGGCGGACATCCGAACCAGGGACATCCGACCGGCGATAGCGGGGAACAGCGGCACGTCGATCGGCGCCCGGTTCGCGGAAAAGCCGCGGGTCGGGCGCTGTCGTGCGCATGGGACACCGTTCCCGGCTGAAGGACCGCATAGCCGACGGTGTGGAGGACTTTGTTCCCGGATTCCGGGAAGCACGTGCGGAAGACCCGAAAACTGAACTGTCCGGCAACGCGTGATTGACCGAAAATTTACCGTGGTGGAACTGTGGGGAAACTGGACACGACGAAGATCCGGACGGACCCTCGTGTCACCCGCGGCCGGGGTCGAGCAATCCACAGGCACGCGATGAGACACTCCGCTATGTGCCACTCCAACCACGGGGAGTATGAGTGAGTTACCAGGCCGAGTACATCTGGATCGACGGCACCAAGCCGGAACCCCTGATGCGGAGCAAAACCCGCATCGTTGCCGACGGCAGGGAACCCGACATCTGGGGCTTCGACGGCTCGAGCACCAACCAAGCACCTGGATTCAACTCGGACTGCGTCCTGCAGCCGGTGTTCACCTGCCCGGACCCCCTTCGCGGTGGGTCCAACGTCCTGGTGTTGTGCGAGGTCGCGCTGACCGACTTCACCCCACACCCGACCAACACCCGTGCCTTCTGCCGGCAGGCAGCCGAGAGGTACGCCGACCAAGCCCCCATGTTCGGAATCGAGCAGGAGTACACCTTTTTCCAGAACGGCCGGCCGCTCGGCTGGCCGGAGGTGGGCTTTCCGGCCCCGCAGGGTCCCTACTACTGCGGTGTCGGCGGCGAGAAGATGGTCGGTCGTGCCATCGTCGAGAAGCACACGCAGGCATGCCTCGACGCGGGCCTTGCGATCGAGGGTACCAACGCCGAGGTCATGATGGCCCAGTGGGAGTTCCAGATCGGGGTACTTCCGCCCCCCGCCATCGGCGACCAGATCTGGGTCGGCCGCTGGTTGCTCCACCGGGTGGCCGAGGACTTCGACGTCACCGTCTCGTTCGCGGCGAAGCCCATCCCCGGCGACTGGAACGGCGCCGGCGCACACACCAATTTCTCCACCAAGGCCACGATGGAGAGCTGGGACGCCATCGTCACCGTATGTGAGGCACTTGGTACCCGGGTGCTGGAGCACGTCAAGAACTACGGCGACGGGATCGAGAAGCGCCTGACCGGTCAGCACGAGACCGCGCCGTACGACACCTTCTCCTGGGGCGCCTCCGACCGCGGCGCGTCGGTCCGCATCCCATGGGCGGTGGAAAAGGCCAAGAAGGGCTGGATCGAGGACCGTCGTCCCAACGCCAACATGGACCCGTACCTGGTCACCGGCCTGATCGTCGACACCTGCTGCAGTGCTCTGGCCGGCGCGAGGCCGACCCTGGCCATCCCAGGCCAGAAGGACACGGCCGAGACCACGGTCACGGCCTGATCTGTGTCACCATCCTGATCTGTACCATGATCGCGGATCGCGGGACCCCGTGCCACGCCCAAGGCGTTGCACGGGGAAAGCCCGCTATCCGGTGGACGACCCGCCCGCCCCTTCGCGGGCGAAGAGCGTCTCAGCCACCGCACGTGCACCCGCAGCCATCCGCCGGTAGTCGCCGAGCAGCGCCTCGGCCTGCTCCGCCGGATAGCCGACCGCCCTCGCGACCTGGGCCAGCGCCCGCGGTGCATGTGGCAGCACGTCGCCGGGACGCCCCCGGGTCAGTGTGATCGCGTTACGGAGCCGGGATGCCATGGTCCACGCGTCCGACAAGATCGCCCCCTGCGCCGGGTCGAGCAGGCCGGTGGCCGCGGCGGCCCGAAGGCCTGCAAGCGTTGACGTCGTGCGCAGCACCGGTAGGGCCTGGGCGTGACGCAGCTGCAGCACCTGCACCACCCACTCGACGTCGGTGAGACCACCAGGCCCGAGTTTGAGGTGCAGGGAACGGTCGACACCCCGTGGGATGCGCTCGGTCTCCATTCTGCCGCGTAGCCTGACGACCTCGGCCACGGCATCGGGTGGCAGGAATGGCGGATAGCGGATCTCATCAACCCAGGCACGGAACCGGTCACCCAGCTCCGCGTCACCGGCAACCGGCCGCGCCCGCAACAGCGCCTGGGTCTCCCAACCCGCTGACCACCGGCGAAAGTAGGCGGCATAGCTGGCCGGCGTGCGGGTCATCGGACCCGCACGGCCTTCCGGGCGGAGCTGCGCGTCGAGGATCAACGGCGGGTCACCGGCGGGCACCGCGAGCAGTCGGCGCAGTTCGGCCA
>NZ_CAUVXO010000165.1:0-1070 GCF_963555865.1 Protofrankia sp. Cr1 | reverse complement strand
ACCGGGTCGTCGATCGGCTCGTGGACGAACACGACATCCGCGTCGCTGCCGTAGGACAGCTCCGCCCCGCCAAGACGACCCATCGCCATCACCGCGATCCGCACCGGCAGCGGCCGACCGGTCTCCTGCTCGAAGCGACGTTCCGCCACGTACAGGGCTGCCTCGATCGTCGCGGCCGCAGCGTCGGACAGGGCCCGGCCGACCGCGGCGACGTCCAGCAGTCCGAGCAGGTCGCCGCAGGCGACGCGGATGAGCTCAACCCGACGCACCGCCCGTGCCCGCCCGACCGCCTGCTCCCCGCAAGGATTGCGGCGAGCGATCGCGATCATCGCCTGGACCAGCTGCTCCCGGGTGCGGGGACGCAGATCGTCGATGGTCCGCAACAGCCGCACCGACTCCGGCGCACGCTGCATCAGGTCCGCAACGTAGCGACTCGTGGCCAGCACGCGGCACAACCGTTCGGCCGCGCCGCTCTCGTCCCGCAGCAGCCGCAGGTACCAGGGAGTACGTCCCAGCGCCTCGCTGACCTGACGATAGGCGAGCAGGCCGGCGTCGGGGTCGGCCGCATCGGCGAACCAGTGCAGCATCGCCGGAAGCAGACGGCGTTGGATGGTGGCGGTCCGGCTGACACCGTTGGTCAGCGCTTCGATATGGCGCAGCGCACGTGCGGTGTCGGCGAAGCCCAGCGCGGCAAGCCGGTCCCGAGCCTCCGCCGGGGTCAGGCGAACCTCCTCGACGGACAACCGCGCCACCGCCTCCAGCAACGGCTGGTAGAAGAGCCGCTCGTGGAGCCGCCGCACGAACCGGGCGACCCGGGCATGCTCGGCCACGATCTCCGCGGCGGAGGTGAGACCCAGAGACCGGGCGAGCCTGCGCAGTTCGCCAGGGTCGCGGGGCAGGGTGTGTACCCGGCGGAGCCGTTGCAGCTGCAGGCGGTGCTCGGTACCCCGCAGGAAGCGGTACGCGTCGGCCAGACCAGCCGCGTCTCGGCGGGCGACATAGCCACCGCGGGCGAGCGCGTCCAGTGCGGACAGGGTCGAGGCCGTCCGCAGCTTCGGGTCGGTCCGGCC
>NZ_CAUVXO010000164.1:6769-10375 GCF_963555865.1 Protofrankia sp. Cr1 | reverse complement strand
GCCGGTGGTCTTTCTGGTCTGCCAGCCGCTCACCCTGCCCCTCACGAGCCATCCAACAACCGGGACTTCCGACCGTCGACGAGCAGCGTGTGATCACCATTTCGGGAGTCTTCGCGGGGACTATCCAAAAGCGCGCACCCGGCACCCGTCCGCGGGTCGAGTCCTGCCCTGCGGATGCTGCGCTCAGCAGCAGCTACCAGTACACCCAGCTCCTCAGCCAATCCCACCGGTAAAATCCACCCTACCTCGTTGACGAAGAACCAGAAGTATGGTATTCGCGCAACGAACGCCGAGCGGGCGGACCAGCAGGTACAGATATCTCCGGCCCGTGAGACACGCCGCATGATAGACGCGAGACTGACCGCTTTGTCCGCTGCACTCGCGAGGACGACAGCCCTATCGTGGGAGGCCGCATGTCGGAGGTGCACCTCAACACGCCGAGGATCGCTGATATAGACCGCGAGGGCGAAGTGCTCCTGTTCGATCGCACGGACAATTCGACAGACCTCGTTGCCCACGGTTTCGGATAGCACGATATCGAGATCTTGGCCGTCGGGAACAAAGTACGGACTGTCATGTAAAAGCACGGCGGCGACCAGTTCAGCCGTGGCAGTCGGGTAGTACTGGCAAAGTTTCACCGCGACACGCACCGCGTGCGCCATTGCCGGGGCACCGTCGATGGCATGCCCCGTACACCAGCGGCGCGCAAGGTGCAGCGCGACTAAAACCATGGAGGGTCGGGGGCACGACAATGCCGTCCCTGCGTCTTCCAGCCCCACGTAGACTCCCAGCATGGGGATTTGGGAATGATGTCATGGCCGAATGAGGATGTCTGCGATGTGTGCCCTGCACACGTGTTCGGCCCTGGCGAGTTCGACGTCATCGAGCGACCCTCGCAGGGAAGCGAGTATCACCCCGCCTTCGGCTACCGGAAAGACCGTGCTACTGGTGTCGCGGTGTGCGTACATCCGCTCAAGGTCGGCCTACCTCCAGGGTGCTACAAGAGCGCAGGAGCACCACTTCCACCAGACGATCTCGTAATGTCACCGCCGGACGATGCCGCAGCACTCGGCCTGTGGCTGCGGCAGGTTATCCACGGATCCGACCCCGTACGGCTTGCCTCCACTCTGCGTGAGGCGGAGGCAGCCGCTACCGAGAAGTTTTCGCCCGAACAGGTCATCGAGGCGCTGCGGGAGGCGCTGGCCTCAGCAGACTAGATAACCTGGCCGAAGTCGAAGTCATGCCGCCGCCCATCGTCGTGAATGCCAATGTTGCTGTACTTCTCCCGCAGGACCGCCAGGCGCCGAGCGACTTCCGACGCGCTGATCCAGTACCTTGGGTTAAGGTCCCCATCCTGCGACGCGGTAGCACCGGTGGGTGTAATCCCCGGGATTCCAGCCGAACCGTTCCATGTCCGTGGAATGCACGAAGGCGATCCCGAGGGATTGTTGAATACGGACCAAGAGTGTGAACTGTGCAATTAAAGCGTGGATCATCTCGTCAACCGGAGGCGCACACATCAGCTCCGCGGCCTGCTCGTCTCCATCAGTAAGCTGGAAGACTGCGGCCTTCAAGCACATGACGCGCAGCGCTTCGTCAAACAGCGCCGGGCCGTCCTGGTCCAGGTCCCATCCCGCGACGAGGGGATATCCTGTGAACGTCGCCCAGCATTCGGGATACGCAAGCGTCGACAGTCGAAAGCGTTCAAACTCGGGATGATTCACAACGAGGCTGAGAATCTCGGCACCGTCATGACCGACTTCGTCATGATCGGGTAGTGCCCCGCGCGGCGCTGAGAGCATGGTGCTCATTCTACTGTCTCCTTCCAGTGGAAATGGTGAGTTACGTGTGTACATCCAGCGACTCTTCATGGGCACAGCAGTCTGTTCATATGGTCACCATAAGATCGAATGCCGGCACTGCCCTCCTCTGCTCATTGCCCACCCAGCCATATGGCGGTCGGTGCCGGACGAGGAGTCGTGCTCAACCCGCCCGGCACCGACTACTGATACATTAAGAACAGACTTCGGTCAGGTCCAGCCGGGGAGCGTAGTAGTTTGCGGTGTCTCCAGAGTGCACTACCACGTACCGTGGTAGTGCACTCTGGAGCATTCCTGCGTGACACTATTCAGTCACATTCAAAAAGTTCGCAAGGTCCCTTAGTTCTCGAGTTAGCCTTCGTTTACGTGCATGAAGGATTTTCGATAGGAGATCCTGGCTCTTCCGTTGGTGTCGCAACCATTCCGGGGCATTTTCGCGAAGGCCCGTCATTATGTCTATCGAGTCCTGAAAATCTCTAAGGGATGCGTGAGCGCTGGCGACATCCAGCAGATGACGACTGTGGTTATCAGATCGCGAATTTCCCGTCTTTGGACGAATTCCTTCGGCTATCCTCAACACTCCGCGTGCATCACCAGTCACCATCAGCGCTTCAGCCTTTTTCATCCTGACTGTTCTCATATCAAAGGTTGACCAGTACTGGTGGTACTCTCCGCCTTCTTGGTCTCCGATACGCACAGCCGCAACTTCGGCAAGCCGCAAAAAATCGTCGGAGACATTTTCTCGGTTGTTGCGTACCGCCGCTGCTGAGCCTCGAAGGAGAAGCCAACCCCATGCCGACAGTTCGGGGGCGGTTGCCGAAGAGATTCGGGGTTCGATTTGCGAGGCGGTCGAACCCGCGAGTGTTTCGGCGTCAACGAACCTGCCTTGTCGAATAAAGAGCCAGCATTGCGAGATAGCCCCAGCCGCCGCGGTGAGTCTGTCCTGCGCCTCGACCGCGTCCGCGATACCCTCGCGAATAGCCGCATAAGCAAGATCGTACTGTCGTACCTGAGTCAGAAACCAGCCTACTAGCTGGTAAACGTTCGCCCGAAGTCTGAATGTCTCTGCCCGCTGCTCCTCGGCAGCAGCTTGCATCAGACTGTTAGCTGTCAGGATCATCTCGGGAAGAATCAGTGCCATAGATTCGAACTCGTCGGCATGGTATAGAGTCGTCGCGTGAACCAGTTCACTCCGTAGATCGTCGCTGCTGGTTCCGGCGCTCTGCAAGCTCGAATCGGCATCGATTTTGCCACTGATTCCGACGGCTGGCGTCAACACCTGGCGCAACCGAAGGAGGCTGAGCTTATTCTTTTCCTCTTCCGGGCCTACCGGCTCAGGTGCCTTCGCATCGAATAGCGAAGATGTCTCGATGCCGAGAGTCCGTGCGAGCGTGTGTAGCGTCTCAATCCGCGCAGAACCGCCTTGTTCGATTTTTCGAATAGTCGAAATGCTAAGATTCGATCTTTCGGCAAGCTCCTCCTGTGAATAACCACTGCCACGCCGAGATTCCCGAAGATTTTTTCCAAGCGGACCCGTGTCAACCATCGTCGTCCGACTCTCCCTCGTCCCGGCGTGTCTCCACTCGACTAGCGTAACCGTGCCTACGCGGTTGCCTCGAGGTTCGCGCCGGTCACAACACGTTCTAGCGCCAAGGGCATGTGGCGCCTAGCCGGGTTCGATGGCAGTACATGATCGAATTAGAACGTCACGTCACGGACAAGGTCGAGACCCCTTGTCAATTTTCCCTATTGCCGGTCGCTCGTGATGGGAACGGAGGCGTCGAGT
>NZ_CAUVXO010000164.1:0-6614 GCF_963555865.1 Protofrankia sp. Cr1 | reverse complement strand
TCAGCCAGCGTCTGCTGCGCAATGGCGAATGCCCGGTTGGAGCGGGGCAGGCCGCTGTACAGCGCCGTGTGCAGCAGCACCTCACCGATTTCAGCCGGGGTGAGTCCGTTGCGGATCGCGGCACGCACGTGCATTGCGATCTCGTGGTCGGCGCCGAGGGAGGTCAACGCGGCCAGCGTCACGATCGACCGGTCCCGGCGGGTGAGACCGGGCCGCGACCAGACCTCGCCCCACGCGTAGCGGGTGATGAAGTCCTGAAAGGGCGCGGTGAACTCGGTGGTGTTCGCTATCGCGCGGTCCACGTGTTCGTCGCCCAGGACGGCGCGGCGTGTCGCATAACCCGCGCTCAACGTCGCGTTCCCGGCGACGGGCCCCGCACCGTCCGGCGGGCAGAAGTGCTCCAGCAGGAGGCGTGCGACCTCGCCGGACCGCTCGACCGTGGCGAGGTGTGCCGCGTTCCCGAGCACCTCGAACCGGGCCCCGGCGATACCGTTGGCGATCGTCTGTGCGTGTTCGGGTGGGATGGCCGGATCGTCGCTCCCGGCGATGACCAGCGTCGGCGCGGCGATGCGAGCGAGATCGGGGCGCAGATCCATGGTGGCGATCGCCTCGCAGCACTGCGCGTAGGACTCCGCATCGGTGCACCTCAGCATGGCCACGAGCGCCGCCACCAGGCCGGGGTCGCGGGCCGCGAGGCCCGGTGTCACCCAGCGCTGGACGACTGCCTCGGCGATCGGGCCCAGCCCGTCGCGTCGCACCGTGGCGGCACGGGCGAACCTGGCCTTCGCGGGCGGCAGGTGGGCCGACGTGCAGAGCAGAGCCAGCCGGGCGATCCGCTGCGGATGGTGCGCGGCGATCCACATGGCCGTCATCCCGCCGAGGGACAGACCGGCCAGGTGGACGCGGGTGATGCCCAGATCGAGCTCGATCCGGTCCAGCACGGCCAGGACGTCGCGAGCCAGCTCGTCGATCGTGCACGGCTGGCCGGGCTGGCCGGGCTGGCCGGGCGGGGCAGCGGGTGAGCGGCCGTGGCCGCGGCTGTCGATCCGCACGACGCGGAACCGCTCGGCGAGGACGGCGACCTGCGGATCCCACATCGCGGTCGACGTGCCGAGGGAGTTGAGCAGCACCAGCACCGGTGCTCGGCGCGGCCCCTCGGCGAGGGAGTGGAGCGTGACGGTCATCGGTGTCGTCCCGCGAGATAGTGATCGACGATGTCGCCGGCATGGCCGACATCGGTGCTCGGCCGGACCCGGGCGTCGATTGCCTGCATACATCGTAGATTGTGACTCATAGCGTCGCGGTCGACGTGCAGGTCTGACAGCGATACGCGCAGTCTGGCCGCAGCGCCGCCCGCCACGTTGAGCAGCGCGGTGAGCGGTGCCCACTCGGCGTGCCACGGACCGGCGCCGCGCTGCAGCTCGCCGGGCATCGCGGCGAGAAGGGTTGCCACCAGGCCGGGCGCCTGTGCGGCGGCGGCCCGGGCCGTCACGGCCGCGATCGGGTTCTGCTTGTGTGGCATCGCCGACGATCCGCCACCGACGCCTTCGGCCACCTCGCCGAGTTCGGTCTGGGCGAGCAGCACGATGTCGGTGGCGATTTTGCCGACCGCGCCGGACGCCGCGCCGAGCGCGCCGGCGAGTTCGGCGATGCGGACGCGCTCGGTGTGCCAGACCGTGCCCGGGTCGGTCAGCCCGAGTTCATCGGCCAGGGCGGCGCGGACGGCTGGACCGCCCGGATACAGCGCGGCAAGCGTGCCGGCGGCGCCACCCAGCTGCACGGCGAGGTCCTCCCGTACCGCCCGCAGGCGACGGCCGGCTCGGTCGAGGCCTTCTCCCCAGCCGGCCGCTACCGCCCCGAACGTGGTGGGCACCGCCTGCTGAAGCAGCGTTCGTCCGGCCATCGCGGTGTTTCGATGGTCGCGTGCGAGCACGGCGCACGCGTCGGCCGCGCCGTCGAGTCCGTCGCCGACGACGGCCGTCGCCCGGTGCGCCACCAGCATGGCCGCGGTGTCGAGGATGTCCTGGCTGGTAGCGCCGAGATGGACGACCGAAGCGGCGTGCTCATCCGCGGCTTGCGCGAGCGCGACCCGAAGCCGGCGGACCAGCGGGATCACCGGGTTGCCGTCGGCGGCGGCCTGCCGACCGAGCTCGTCGGGATCGTGGGCGGCTGCCTGCGCGCAGGCAGTCTCGATCTGCGTCGCCGTCGCACCGTCGATCAGTCCTACCGTCGCGCAGGCACGAGCCAATGCGGCTTCGACGTCACACAATGCGCCGAGCCAGGCGCGGTCGTCGGTGGTGGCGGCGACCGCGGTCGCACCGAAGATCGGATCCCACAGGGCACTCACCGGTTCACCGTCCTGGTCGCCCAGCATGATCGCACCGATGTCTTCGCCATCAGATCGCGAAGAACGGGGTCTCGTCGTGACCCTGTATCCGGATGTCGAAACGCAGGCCGCCGTTCTCCTGCTCCACCGCTGTCAACAGGCGCCGCTGTGCAGGTTCGAGCCCGCGCAGCACCGGATCGGTCGCGTTGGCCGCGGCCTCGTCGGGGAAGTAGATCCTCGTGACGAGGCGATGCAGCAGTCCGCGCGCGAGGATGGACACGTCCAGGTGCGGCGCCTCGGTGCCACCGTCGCCGGCTGGCAGCGGCCCGGGCTTGAGCGTGTGGAAGACGAACGTGCCGTCGGATTCGGTCGGGCATCGGCCGAATCCCCGGAACCCGATGTGGGCACGGGCGCCGCGCGGATCGTCGGGGTGGTTGAAGCGTCCGGCGGGGTCGGCCTGCCAGATCTCAATGAGGCCGTCGGGGACTCCGTCACCGGCGCCGTCGATCAGCCTTCCGGTGATCCTAAGCAGGCCCGCGGTCCCGGGGGCGACGACATTTGAGCCATCCGCCCAGGCCAGCACGATGGCCAGGTACGGCCCGACGGTCTGCGACGGTGTCGATCCGAGCAGCTCAGTCATCGTGCGGCTCGTTCTCGAAGGGGGTCTGGTCGCGTCCACGCAGCACGATGTCGAACCGGAAACCGAGCGCCCAGTGGTCCGTCGTCACATCGTGGTCGTAGGACGCCACCATCCGCGCCCTGGCCTTCTCGTCCGGGACGGAGTTGTAGATCGGGTCCTGGACGAACAGCGGATCGTCCGGGAAGTACATCTGCGTGATCAGCCGTTGAGCGAAGGCCTGCCCGAAGACCGAAAAATGGATGTGCGCCGGCCGCCAGGCGTTGTGATGGTTCTTCCAGGGGTATGCCCCGGGCCTTATCGTGGTGAACCGGTACCGGCCCTGGCCGTCGGTGACCGTGCGGCCCAGCCCGGCGAAGTGCGGATCCAGCGGCGACGGCCACTGGTCGCCGACGTGCCGGTACCGGCCGCCGGCGTTGGCCTGCCACACTTCGAGCAGGGCGCCCGGCACCGCGCGGCCACCCGAGTCCTTTAGCCGCCCATGGACGACGATCCGCTGCCCGCACGCTTCACCTCCGTCGTAACGGGTCAGGTCGTCCTCGCCCGGCCCGACCCGCTCGGAGCCGAACAGCGGCCCGGTGACCTCCGTGAGCCGATGTGGCAACAGGTGCAGTGGCCTGGTCGGATGGCGCAGCGCGGTGCTCTTGTACCCCGCGAACGACAACGAGGGGTGGGTTCCCTCGGCGTCCACGCGATAGCCGGTCGGCATCCGCAGCGGCTGCGCTACGTCCACGTCCACGTCGTTCATCGGTATGACCATCCTTGTGCGTAGGGCAGCCCGGTGTAGTTCTCGGCCAGCGACGTCGCCATCGCCGTGGACGACACGACGTAGTCGAGTTGAGCCAGCGCGAGCTGCTCGCCGAAGGCGTCGCCGTCGGGCGAGCGGTGCAGCATCGAGGTCATCCACCAGGAGAAGTGGGTTGCGCGCCAGACTCGGCGCAACGCGGTTTGGGTGTAGGCGGCGAGCAGGTCGTCCCGGCCTGCGGCGTAGTAGCCACCGAGCGCCCGGGACAACAGGCGGACGTCGGCCACGGCGAGGTTCATCCCCTTCGCGCCGGTGGGCGGGACGATGTGCGCCGCGTCCCCGGCGAGGAACAGCCGGCCGTGCTGCATCGGCGTCACCACGACACTGCGCATCGATGTAATCCCTTTGTCCAGCAAAGGGCCTTCGGTCAACGCGAAGCCTGTGTCGTCGGCTAGTCGGGCATGCAGCTCCGCCCAGATCCGATCATCGGGCCATTCGCTGAGATCCTCGTCGGGCGAGACCTGGAGGTACATTCTGGTGACGCTCGGTGAGCGCATGCTGTGTAGCGCGAAGCCGTTGGCGTGCCGGGCATAGATCAGCTCGTGCGAGGACGGCGGCGCGTCGGCGAGGACGCCGAGCCACGCGAACGGGTAGCTGCGTTCGTAGCTCACGAGGTCGGGCAGGTAGCTGCGGCTCACGCCGTGGAACCCGTCTGTGCCGATGACGAAGTCGCAGTCCAACACGTGGCGCGCGCCGTCCTCGACGAACTCGATGCGCGCCTCCTGGGGGTCGAGACCGGCCAGCGCGACGTCCTCGATCTCGAATCGCACGTCGCCACCGGCGTCGAGACGCGCCGCGATCAGGTCCTTCACGACCTCCTGCTGCCCGTAGACCATGATGCCGCGACCGGTGAGCGCGGTGAAGTCGATGCGGTGGCTGCGCAGCCCGAAGCGCAGCTCGGTGCCCGTGTGCACCAGGCCCTGCGCGTCCATCCGTTTACCCACGCCGGCCTCGCGCAGCGTCTGGACCGTCCCGTGCTCGAGGACCCCGGCGCGGACGCGGCGTTCGACGTAGGCACGGTCCCGGCGCTCGAGCACGACAGACTCCACCCCCTGCAGATGCAGCAGGTGAGCGAGAAGGAGCCCGGCCGGCCCCGCGCCGACGATGCCGACCTGTGTGCGCATGCGGGCAGCCCCTTCGCCGGTGACCGATGTCGGATCTCGGATGTCGGATGTCGGATGTCGGATCAGCGTGCCCCAGACTCGACCGGCGTAGGTCTAGACTTCCGCCACCCGGAAGACCTCTTCGAAAGCGACACGCGATGAGCGGCAGGCAACGTGCGTCCGGCACCCAGCGGGTCCTGGCGATCCTCGACTGCTTCTGCGCCGACCGCCCGACGCTGGCGCTGTCCGAGATCAGCCGGCTGGCCGGGTTGCCGCTGACCACCACGCATCGTCAGGTGGGCGAGCTGGCGCGCTGGGGTGCACTGGAACGTGATCACGACGGCCGGTACCGCATCGGGCTACGGCTGTGGGAGGTCGGCGCGCTGGCGCCGCGCAGCATCGGGCTGCGCGAGGCCGCGCTGCCGTTCCTCGAGGATCTCTACGAGGTCACCCACGAAAACGTCCAGATCGCCGTACTGGACGGGCCGGATGTCGTCTACGTGGAAAGGATCTCCGGCCGGCAGGCGGTACACATCGTGAGCCGACCGGGCAGCCGGTTGCCCGCGCACGCGACGGGCGTCGGACTTGTGCTCCTCGCCCACGCGTCCAGCGACGAGATCGACGCGGTGCTCGCCGGCCCGCTCAAGCGCTACACCGAGCACACCCTCACCGACCCGACCCGGCTGCGCCGCACCGTGGCAGAGGTCCGCCGGACCGGCTACGCGATCAGCGACCGCCAGATCGAGACGGTCTCCGTCTCGGTCGCGGCACCGGTCTATGACTCGACCCGCACCGTCGTCGCGGCGCTGTCGATCGTCGTCGCGGCCAAGGCCGGACACGCTCGACGCTACGTGCCGGCTGTGCTGGCCGCGGCGCGCGGGATCTCCCGCCACCTCGGTGCCGGCCGCGAGAACATCGCAGCTGTCGATTGACCGCACCGGCGAGGTCACCACGGTGGGGCTGTTCCGGCCGGCCGCCGGTGGCTGAACACGATCGGTATCGTCAGACAGGACTCCACGTGCGATATACTCGCGACAACGCGATGGCCGCGCTCATTCTTGCCTTTTTTGCGTGTATGTGGTTCGGCTGGGCGCAGGAGAGACCGCCTTCCTCGTGGCGGCGGCCGCTTCTCATTGGCGCGATCGCGAGTGTGATCCTGGTCGTGCTCGGTGCGCGGGTGTCGTGGCAGCTGCGGTCGAGCAGTTCGGTATTCAGTGCGTCGGAAGCGTCGCGTCGCTACGGCATCGTTGTTCGGGTCGAGACAGTCATCGCCGCTGTGGGATCCACCGCGATTTTCTCCAGTGGCCGGTCCGAGTATCTGGCTCCCTGGATCTGCCTGGTGGTGGGTGTGCACATGTGGCCGATTGCGGCCGTGCTGCGTTCACCGTCGTTTCTCGTGCTCGGCGGAGTGCTGACTGTGGTCGCGGTGTCGGCCGTTGTCGTGTCCGGGCACACGGATGTCGCCGCAAGCGCCATCACCGGTGCGGGTGCGGGCAGCGCACTGGCGTGCTTTTCCGGGGTGAATGCAGCGCTGGCCCGCTGGTCCCGTGGTTGACAACGCAAAAGCAGGGCGGGTTCAAACGGTCATAGCGACGCTCTGGATGTGTTCGGCCATATCGTCCGTTTTCTCGACGAGCACCAGTGAGTCACGCCAGCTCGACCTGAGTCGACTCCGCCCGGCGACGTGCATCTCGAAGCATCGTTGCCGCCATGTCACCGTTAGAGCGCCCGGCAACAGGGGCG
>NZ_CAUVXO010000163.1:4070-11017 GCF_963555865.1 Protofrankia sp. Cr1 | reverse complement strand
GCCGGGTGATCGTGCGGGCTCAACACCTTGATCCATTTTGTGACGCTCCGTGCCTGCCTACGGGTAGCCCGATACCCGACTCGGACACACCCCATGCTGGTCACAACCCCGGCGCAGCGCCTCGCTCCTGAACTCCGCCGCGTTGTCGACGTAGATCTCCGCCGGCTTGCCGCTCATCGGCCAGACCGCCTGCACGCCAAGACGCTCCAGCCACGGCCGCTTGTCGGCGACCAGGTGCGCCAGACACAACCCGACCGAGGTCGCCGACGGCGCCTCCAACGTCACGACCAGGCCCCCGATGGCGCGGCTGAGCACGTCGATCGCCACGGTGAGATACGGGCGGCCGAACGCCGCTCCCGCGCCGCGTCCGGACCCTGCCGCGCCGCGACCACGGCCACCGGATCGAGCTTCGCCGCCCGACGCACCACAGCGCCCCGGGACGGGACCGGCAGACCCCGGCTCAGACAGGTCCGGGCAATTTCGCGATGTACCGCCGCCATCGACCGCCGCTGCCTGGTCAGATACCGCGTCCGCAGCACCTCGCGGATCACCGCCTCCACCGGCCCCGCGAGCTGCTCACGACCACGGCCACCGCTGGACCTGCCAGGAATCAGATCCGACACCAGGCCCGATCCGGCCCGCCATCGGCGCAGCAGCTCATACACCCGACGACGAGAGACACCCAGCTCGGCAGCGGCAGCATCGGCCGCCACGTGCCCGACAGCATCACCGGTGGCCAGCCGGCCAATCACCTCGGCGCGTCGTACCGCGACCTGCCACACCTCCGCCGGCGCGGTCAGAACTCCGCGCTCCACCACTCCGCCCGGTTCGCCCATCGCCGATCATCACCGTCGTGCACAGGAACACGGGTCAGATCGACGTTAGTGCACCCGAACCCGGTCCAGCCAGAGGTCCGAACTCGACTTCACCAACCCAGCGCTACCTCGGGCCGCCGTGCACAGGAGTTCGGACTTTGACAAGTTGATCGTGTGGTGTTGGGGTGTACCCCAACCAGACACGACTTCGGTGCGTCACGGGGTCATCCGGCGAACCCGTCGGCGATCGACCCGTCGGCGTTCAGACCGAACCGCCGCAACCGTTCCGCCTCATCATGCCGGCCGCGCTCGGCCAGCCGGTAGGCGGCATGCCCGTCGCCGGTGTCGGCGCGGGCCCGAAGCAGCGCGATGGCTCCGTCGAGGTCGCCGCGCCGGGCCAGCAGGTCGGCCAGCCGGTAGGCGGACTGCCTGTCGCCGGTGTCGGCGCGGGCCCGAAGCTCATCAATGTCGCCGCGCTCGGCCAGCAGGTCGGCCAGCCGGCCGGCGGCATGCCACTGGGTGCCGATCCCGGAGAAGTCCGGCGGCGGATTAGGGATTAGTTAGGCCCGCAGGAGGGTTACAGCGCGGCCCGTCTGTGTGGTGACCGTGTCGAACTGGGTGCGTTCGGTGATGTCCGCGGCGCCTGGGCGGCGGTCGAAGAGGATGAGGGTCCCAGCGTCGAGGCCGATACGGTCGAGGTAGCGGTCGAGCTGGGTCAGGCCCTGGCGCAGCGGGTTTGCCTTGCCCGGGTGCCAGACCTTGAGCTCGAGGGCCTCGCGCTGCCAGCGGCGTTTGCCGCCCTGATCCGTGTAGGGCCATTGCACGAGCAGGTCGATCCGCCCGGCGCCGACGCCGTACTCGCGTTCCACATAGCCGCCACCGTTGACGACGCGTTGAAGGAATCCCATGAGGACGAGCTGCGGGGCGACCTCGTGGTAGTGCTCGGTCGACGTGAGGACATCGCCGTGTTCGATCCAGAACTCGGCGAACTCCCGCAGCAGCATCTGGAAGTCGAAACGGCCGTCTGACCGGACGAAGCTGCGGGGGTCGGCGACGACGTTGGCCTCGACCTGTGAGGTCAGGACCCGGACGATGACTTCACGGTAGATCGGGTTGGCGATCCGCACCGGATTCTTTGGAGCGATCAGGCCGAGGTCGCGGGTGTAGGCGAGGTCGTCGTCATAGGGGTCGAGTTGGATGAGGTCGCCGGCCAGCAGCGGCTGCACGATCCGGCGGACACGGGGCTCGGCAAGCCGGGCCGCCAAGGAGTCCAGGTGGGTCGCCCGGGCAAGGATCAGTCGTTCCTTGGCCTGCTCCAGGTGGTCGATCGTGATCGGCGCCGAGGCCGGCACCGCCAGCTTCACGACGATCTCACGCGCGAGTGCGTTGACCAGCCACGGCTGACCGGCGGTCAGCTCGTAGGCCCGCGCCACCGCCGCTGGCGTGAACTCCTGCCCGATGTCCGCAGTGTGCTGGCCGTAGAGCTCGGCGACCTCATCCGGGGTGAAGTCCCCCAATCGTAGCGACTCCAGTTTGATGTTGAAAGGGCTGGACGTCCCCAACCGGGACGGGTCGCCACCCGCCGCGGCTCCGGGGTCCCGCGGAATCGCGAAGCGATTTCGGGGGTGGCAGTCGCGGACGTCGCGTAGACCGCACAGCGCGACCGACGCCGGGAACTGGCTGGGGCGACCACGGTAGCCGTTGCGCAACTGGCTTAGGACGCTGAGCAGACTCTGCCCCTGCAAGGCGTCGATCTCGTCGAAGAACAGCACCAGAGGCCGTGGGCAGGCCTGCGCCCACGCCCGCAGCGCCGTGCCCAACAGGGTCTCGTCCGGGGCGTCGGGCCATGGCTGCGGGCGCAGTTGCGGCGGCAGCGCGTCCTCGGCGGCCTCGCGGATCACCTGAAGAACGCCCCGCGCCGCGCGGCCGTAGTCGTCACGGGCCACCCGGCCGACCTCGCAGGAGAACAGCACGGCCGCGTACCGCCCCCGCGCGGTCAGCTCGTCCGCGAGCGCCTGTAGCGTCGTCGTCTTCCCCGTCTGCCGCGGCGCGTGCACGACGAAGTACCCCTCCTGGTCGACGAGACCGGGCACCTCCGGTAGTCGCGACAGCGCCGGGATCATGTAGTCGATCCTCGGGCGGCACGGACCAGCCGTCTGGAACCGGCGACTCACCGATCGTCACCTCCTCCGTTCCCCCCGAAATCGTTTCGCGATTCCGCGGGTCCCCGGTGCCACCAGTAGGGGAGCGCTCCGCCCACCACCCTACGCATCAGGCACTCGGAGATCGACGATCTCAGCCCGGGCCACCCAAGCGGCCGACCACGCTCACCGCCACCCACTGGCCAACGGCACCCTGGTCAAGCTGCCTGTCGCCGAGGACTCGGCGCTGCAGCCGTCGCTATTGTCAAGGTTCAAACCGAATGATCTTGCGGCCCTCACCCACCGCCTCGCCGGGTATGCCGTGAAGTCACCGACGGGCTGCTCCTGTGCCTTCAAGTGGTACTCCGGCGGGTCTCCGCTGTCTGCCCGGGTACGATTCGGCGCCGTGCCCGTGTCTCGTAAGCGGAAGAAGAAGTCGCCGTCCGGTCGCCGTTCTTCGGGCCGGCCTGGGGTACCGATCCCCAACAGGGCAGCGCAGGCCAACCCGTTGCGGGAACTGTTCGAGTACCGTCGCCGGCTCGACGAGCACCGCACCGCGCTGGCCGCGGACTCCGCCGGACCAATGGTCGACACGTTGATCACGGCCGCTCCCGGCTGGTCCGACGACGAACTCGAAGATGACTTCTGCGTCCGCTTCGGCGCGGTGATGACCCAGTACGAGGGCGGTGCGCTGGAGGATAGGGTCAACCCGGACGACTTCGTCCGCGCCGTGCTGTCCGCGCTCGACGGGCGGCTGCACGAGCCCGAGGATTCCGGCAGTGACGTCGCGGCGGCGCAAAGGTTGCTGGCCGTCGTCGCCGGTGTGCTGCCGGAGCCGCTGAGTGTGTCCGCGCGGGATTTGGTCGCCGAGCACCTGGACGACGCCGCGGCACAGCGGGCCACCCGCGGGCGTGCCGTGACCAGCCCGGCCCAGTGGGCGCGGAACAGCTACAGCACCCGCTGGGCCGTGGTCGCACCCCTCACCTCAGCGGACGGCTCGCAGCGGTGGTACCTGTGGGACGTGGACGCCTGCGGATATGAGGTCGTCACCGTGCACAGCGGCTTCCGCTCTTCCGCCGAGACTGCGCTGGCCGAATGGCAGCAGGCTGTCGGCCCCTCCGCCGCCGAGGCCACCCTGACCCCGGTGGACGACGCCGAGACGCTCGACGCGCTTCTGACCGGCGAGGTGGAAGGCATTCGGCCTGGCGGAGAAGACCAGGCTCAGTACGCGGAGTTCCTGCGCAGCCGCCGGCTCGGCCGCACCGTCCGACAAGCGGCCGGCCGGGCCCGCAGGCGCACGCTTCCGCGGCTGAGCGCGGACACCGCGGCCGAAGGGTTCGCCCGCCGGCTGCGGCGGATCGGCCACCACGACAGGCCGACCGGCGACGAATCCGACCAGGGCCCCGCTGGTGCTGGCGACCTCGCCGCGGAGATGGCCGAGTCCTGGTCCCCGCGCGAGCACCTCAGCCTGTACCCGTACTGCTCGCCGCACAAGGTCGCCGCGGCGGTATTGCACCTGCGCGACTTCTACCAAGACGACTTTGCCACCCAATTGATCGCGGTACTGCCCGAGTGGATCCGCTTCCTCTCCGAACACACCGGCATGACAGCCGACCTGACCGAACGCTGCCTCGCCTACGCCTCGGGCGAATCCCGGTTCCCCGGCCTGCTCGACGAACACGGACAGCCCAACCTCATGGCCCGAGTAGCCGAATGACAGCACGCGTATCCTGAAGGGTCGATGACAGGGTACTCACCTGCCCAGGTGACGACCACCGCACGACCAGCCACCGAGATCCACCGGCACGCAGGCCAATCGGCGCACCGCAGCCCCCGCACAAGCACGTTCCGAGGCGGCACAGGAACGTCGACGTGACCACAATGTCTGACGATCACGATCAGACGGGCCGGAAGTGTCCGGAACCGCCAGGTGTCCGGACACTTATTCTATTCGGTAGACGATGTTCTGGCCGGCGCGGTCACCGAGCATCGCCCCTGCTCAGGGCACGTGTGGCGACCGGCCGGACGATGATCTCAGGGCCGACAGTCAAGATTGACCGGTTCGGATGCTGGTACACATGGTCCACCACACAGCGTTACAAACCGCCTGACCTGCAGAAACAGGTTGGTTCTCACATCTTGGACGTGCCCGCGCCCGTCGAAGTCGCAGGTCGGCGGGCCGGGCAGGTGGTTCGAGCCTCCTTTGGCTCCGCAGCAGTCGACTCCTGTCGGTAGTCGTTCAACGGCGTAGCCGGCCGAGTGAGGCTGAGGATGGAAGGCTCCCGTGTGTGGCGAGTCCGCGCGGCTGGAACTGGCCGGCGTGCAGGTCACTCGCGGCATTCTGGGGCGAGATCCGGCAGGTCCGTGCCTGGGCTCCTGTCTACCGGCGGTCCTCACGTTCGGTGGCCGCTGCGGTGGAACGCTCCCAGTGCACCTCCGCCAGCGCCTCGAACGCGTTTCGCTGTTGCCGTATGGCCATGGTCTCGGTCCGCCCGACGAGGCCGCGCCCGTCCCGCCAGGCAGGTGGAGGCGACAGCGGCGCGGGCAGGGGACGGGCGCGGGGAACCGAGATGGCCCATCCCCCGGTTGACGTCCGGCGCGAGGATCACATTGCCTCTGGTCGTGAGTTACGAATGCGACTGGTCGTCGGCACCGAATGCACTCCCTCAACGCCGACAGCCTGTGCTCGTGACTTCCGGGTGCACTCTTCGTTGCCGTACTTGACCGCTGCCAGCAGGCGCTTCCCGTGGGCGCCGGAGCCGGCGTAGTTCGTTCTCGTGAAGATCGATCGGCCACGTTGATCACCAAGTGATGTCCGAAGTCACGAACATCCGCATCCCGTGTTCGCGACCAGAGCCAGTCACATGTATTGCCCTCACGCGGAGACATGACGAATCATGCTCGGACGCCCGCGGACCGTAGATACCGTACGGACGCGACATTTGGCGCGCGGGCGAGCGCGGGAGAGTTGGGGGCGTGGGTGGCGATGAAGGTACGGGTGGGCAAGTACGCCTACCTGTGGGAGGGCGCCGAGCCGCTCGTCCCGGGCGACCGTGTGCTCCTGCCCGAGAACTGGCTCAGCCGTATGATTCACGGCCCCGGGCCTTTCGAGGACACCGTGACCGCCGTCGGGAGCGACTACGACGGCCCGATGTCGCGGGTTATCGCCAAGATCGGACGGGACCCGGACTGGAGGCCGCCCGAGCCGGACACGCTACCCGCGCCCCGGGTGCCCCTCGTCCACGAAGGCCGGTACCAGCAGGCGCTGGCCGACTACGGCCGCCAGGTCGACGAATGGCACCGACGCGCCGGTGGCACGGCTTCCGATCCGGTGACCGTCGAGCGGGCCAGGCTCGTCACGTGCCCGAAGTGCGGCGCCCCCGAGTCAAGCCCGTGCACGGACGCCACGAAGCCCCGGAAGGCGAACCACCAGGAGCGGCTCCGACGGTTCCGCGAGTGGATGCAGGAGACCCAACCCCGGTACCCTCGGCGCGAGACGCTCTGACCATGTCCGGCGCGACCGGGCCCGGCCGAGGCGCGCCCAGCAGCGGCCGTCAGGGTCCCGGCCCCACCTGCGCGTTGGCCTACCGATGCTCCCCGATGTGCCTGCCAGTCCGGCGGATTCTGGTGCACCCGGACGGGTCCGCCCTGGTGACCACGCCGTGAGCAGACGCCGAAACTCCTCGACCTGTCTGCTGTTGTCCGGGCCGAGGTCCTCGACCCGGCAGGATCCGGTTGGGGTGGTGAGCAGGCATTCGGCCACCAGCATCGGAACCCGCAGGACCACGCGACCCGGGATCTCGACCAACCGGTGGTGAGCTAGGAGCGCGAGGTCGAACGGTGAGAGGTCGACCGTCTCCGCGCGGAGTGCGGTCGGATGTGCATCCTTCCTGACTTCGGGGAAGGCCAAGGCTAGGAGGCGGTACTGGCCGTTGGCTCGGGTAAGCGTCAGGCGCTCGGCCTCGGCGTGCCACACCGATTCCTGTTCTGA
>NZ_CAUVXO010000163.1:1975-3683 GCF_963555865.1 Protofrankia sp. Cr1 | reverse complement strand
CCGGAAAATAGCCGTGACCACCTCGGGTCTTGGGCAGGCTGCATTGCCGGGCCAGCCGGGCCGGGCGGGTCGGAACGGCGTGTGGGCCGGCCGTCAGGCGGCTGGCGTGAGAGTGACAGTGTGGCCGAGGGCTTGGAGTTGGTGGATGAGCTGGCGAGTTTTGCGATCTTTGTGGGTACGGTTGGTGTGGTAGTCGGCCCCGAGGTCGTGGAAACGGGTAGTGGGGTCGGCGAGTAGGTGCCAGACGATGATGACGATGGAACGGGCCACGGCGACGAGGGCCTTGAGCGTGCCGCGGCGTTTGACGATGCGCCGGTAGCGTGCACCGAGGAAGGTGTCGGTCTTGGCGGCCGCTGCGGCGGCCTCGCCGAGTATCCCTTTGAGGTACGGGTTGCCTTTACCTGTCTTGCCGGCTCTGCTCGTCGATCCGGACTGGATGGTGCGTGGACACAGCTTGGTCCAGGAGGCCAGGTGCCCGGCGGTGGGGAACCGAGTCATATCCAGTCCGATCTCGGCCAGGATGATCTCAGCGCCGCGCGGGCCGATACCTGGGATCTCGGCCAACCGTTGCAACGCCGGCAGCCCAGCCTGAGCCGCCGGCGCACCGGCACCGCCGTGGCCGCTATCGGTGTCGGTGGGGTGTTCGTCGTGCGACGCCGACGCGGCGGGCATCGCCGCGATCAGCGCCTCAATACGGGTCGTGAGCGTGTCAGTCTGGCGAGTGAGCCCGTCGATCTGGTCGAGTAGCATTCTGGCGAGCTCGGCGTGGTGGTCGTCGAACCGGCCGGTCAGGGCCTCGATGAGGGCGGCGTGCTTGGCTTTCATCTTGCCGCGGGCCAGGTCTGCGAGGACCCGCGGGTCACGCTCACCGGCGATGAGCGCCTCGATCATGTCGCGGGTCGACAGGGTGTCCAGGGTGCTGGCCACCGATGACACTTTGATCAGCGAGTCTTCGAGTAGCTTTTCGAGGCGCTGCCAGTGCCGGGTGCGTTCCTGGGTCAGGTCCACCCGCATCCGGGTGTAGTCGCGGAGGGTACGGATCTCGGCGGGCGGGACGAACGAGGGCCGCAACAGCCCTTTCTCGGTGAGCTTGGCCAGCCACACCGCGTCGAGCTTGTCCGTCTTCGGCCTGCCCGGCACGTTCTTGACGTCGCGGGCGTTGACCAGCTGCACCTCCAGGCCATGGGCTTCCAGCAGGTAGAACCAGATCCGCCAGTAGTCCGACGTGGACTCCACGGTGATCTTCTCGATCCCTGAGTCCGCCAGATGGCCACCAAGTTCCATGACCGCGCGGGTGGTGGCCGCCACGTCCCACACCCGGCTGACGCGTCTGTCCGGCGTGGCAGCGTGCGGCACCCGCGTGCACACCTTGCCCGACTTCTTGGCCACGTCTATCGCGCAGACCCGTTGCACGATCTGCTCATACTCCTGGTCGGGGATCTCTTCGGGTTGTCTCATCACCAGGGCTGTCCTCCATCACCTGTCCAGCGCAAGGGTGGTGGGATGCCCGGGGGCCTCGGTCGGGAACCGAAATTCTGACCGGCGTGCTCGAAGCAACAGTGCGTGACCCTTCAGGTCGGGCCCCGGCGTCAGACTAGCCCACGGGGTTATATGTCCCAGAGAAGACACCGACGTCGACGGGCAACCCGTCCCCCATTTTCATGCCTGCGAGGCGTCACCGGAAGGGATAAAAGGACTAGCCCGGCAG
>NZ_CAUVXO010000163.1:0-1599 GCF_963555865.1 Protofrankia sp. Cr1 | reverse complement strand
CCTCAAGTTCGTCTCGATGCTTACGCCGCCGGCCGGCGGCGTGGCGGGCGGTGGTCTCGGCGACCGTGACTTCGCTAGGCAGCAGGTACCCACAGCCGAGCACGTCGTTTACCCATTGTCGCCGGGTGTGTTCGATATGGCGCGCGGACGGGTTGGACGAGGGCGCCTGCGGCATGCCGTGCCTGGCTCGGTCGAGGATGGCGACGGCCGCGGCGAAGAGGAGCTCGCCAGCCGGGTACGCCTCGGCGAACAACCGACGTGCGTATGCGATACGGCGGTGGAGGGGGGCCACCGCCGGTTCCGCCCAGGAGCGCAGCTCCTGACTGGCGACGAGTAGATTCTCGGTGGTGACCAGACGGGCCAGATCCTGGTTATGAATGTCGATCAGGTTGTGCCGAGCCTGACGTCGGTTCCAGGTGTCGCTGGCGTCCTCACCGCCGTCGCCCTCGTCGTCCGTGGCCGTGTTGGCTGATGCGGTCGGGTCGTCAGCCCGGAGTTCGGCCGCGAACCTGTCTAGATCCTCGTTTTCGTACTCGTCGTTGTCCTCGTCCTCGCCTCCGATCCCGAGGGGGGAGTACCACTTCGCCGCGCTGGCTATTTCGGTGGCGCACTGACTCCTTGAGGCCGCCGTCGCTTATGGAGGGTTTCGGCGGAGATTGGCCGCTGGTGTTGCTGCCAGTGCAGGACGTCTTCGGCGCGAGCCCGGTGGAACAGGTCCTGCTCATGCCCGTCTGTCTCGACCGGTAGCGCTTCCTCCTTCACCGGCCCAGGGGCGGGCACCGTCGGCGCGGATCGTCTCGAACTTCGCCGCCAGCGTCTCCCGGCTCACCTTGAACCCATAGCACAGAATCTTGCCTCCTCTATGGAATCTACGCTGGTTATTTTTCGGCAATGCCGAACGAAGAGCGTGTCTCACATGGCCTGTGGATCTTCCTGCATGATCTGATGCGTGGACGACCGCCCTTGCCCTGCGGCTGGTACCTGACGAACTCTGGGAGCTCGTCGAGCCCTTGTTGCCCGGTTTCACCGCGCGCCCGCAGGGCGGGGGGACTCCTCCGGTGGACGAGCGGGCGGTGTTCACAGCGGTCGTCTACGTCCTGACCTCGGGCTGCGCATGGCGGCACCTGCCGCCGTCGTTCGGGGTGAGCGCACCGAGCGTTGCGACGTTGCCGAAGCCGAAGCCGAAGCCGAAGCCGAAGAGGAACGTCAACCCGACCACGATCCCCACGATCACGGTCACCAGTCGCACCGGAGCGTCCGGAACTACCAGGTGCGCGGACCGGGTGTTCGGCTCGGTGGATGATGTTGCCGGCCGGACGCTTACTGGACGTTGTCCCTGGTCAGCAGCCGCGTGGAGACCGGCCGAACGGTGATTTCGGGACCCTGAACAAAGATCAAACGGTTCTTATTGTGGTGCGTTAGGTCCACCAACCGCCCCTTGGGTGGGTGTCACGTAGCGTCCGACCTGGGCATTCGGCGGTTCTCAAGCCCAACTTCTCGATCTTCTTAACCTCCTCGTTACGTCTTGGACGGCTCTGACGAGTGCGTTGCTGCAGCGCCCGGTTCGGCGTCCGCAGGCGCTACGTTCAGGGACAGGGC
>NZ_CAUVXO010000162.1:10295-11205 GCF_963555865.1 Protofrankia sp. Cr1 | reverse complement strand
CCCGGCCCGGTGAGCGTCAGCTCGACGGTGCCCGCCGGCGGCTCGGACACCCCTGGGATGTCGAGGGTGGACAGCTCGTCGAGCAGCCGCGCGGCAAGGTCGGACATGACGTGCAGATCGTGGGCGAGCGGGTCGGGCAGGCGCAGGCCCACGGCGTGGGCGATGTCGCGGGCATGGATCCACGTCTCGAAGGCCCGGACGGTGAGCTGGTCGGCCACGGACATCCCGATGCCACCGACCTGGATGGACCGGCCGGCGAGGTCCGGTTCGGCACGCAGCCGCGCCGCGATCGCGTCGACACCGTCCCGCCACAACGCGCGGGCATATTCCGCTGGTCGGGTGCGGGCGTGGGCGATCAGCGCCTCGCTGTGGGCGACGACGTCCTGACGCGGATCCACCGGCGGGTCCGCGGGAATCCCGATCGCGGCGGCGAGCAGGCCGTCGGTGGCTGCGACATGGGTGACCAGGTCGCCGATGGTCCAGCCACGCACCGGGCTCGGCGCAGCCCGGGCCGGGCCGTCGAGTTCGGCGAGCGCGGACTCGAACAGGCCCGCCGCCGCGGCGAACGGCGCGGCAAAGGCGGGTACCGACGGCGCCGGCCGGCGCCGCGCCAGCGCCGCGGTCAGGACCTGGGCGGTCGGCGGTGGCGACTCGGCGTAGGTGTCCGCGGTATCGGCGTCCGGGGCGTCGGCGTTCGGGGCATAGCTGTCCGGGGTATCGGCGTCCGCCCGGCCGGTGAGCGTGGCGAGCGCCACCGCGGCGCGGCGCAGCGTCCTCGCCTCCTGCGCACACGCCGGGCAGCGGTGGACATGCGCCGTCACCGCCGCGGTCTCCTCGGCGTCGCAGGCGTCCAGCGCCCACGCCCCGAGCAGGTCGGTCACGTGCCCGCCGCCTGCGTTCACCTGCCCGC
>NZ_CAUVXO010000162.1:9121-9955 GCF_963555865.1 Protofrankia sp. Cr1 | reverse complement strand
ACCTGTGATCGTTTATACGATTATGAGGTGAGGTTGCGGTACTGATGCACGGCCAGCGGTGCGAACACCGCACCGATGCCCACCGACCAGACCACCGACTGCCACACCCAGTGGAGCGCGGGGCCGCCCTCCATGAGGGCACGCACAGCGTTGATCGTGACGTTGGCCGGCTGCACCGTCGCGTAACCCTGCAGCCAGCCGGGCATGGTGCTCACCGGCACGAACGCCGAACTCGGGAACACCAGCAGGAAGAACGGCAGGATTGCGGCGACCTGTGCCGTCTCGGGATCCTTCACGGCGAGGCCGATGGATGCGAACACCCACGACATGGCGTAACCGAACAACAGCACGAGCCCGAGCCCGGAGATGATCGCGGGGACGGAGTTGTGGAAGCGGAACCCGACCATGATCCCAACCGCGATCATCATGGCAAGCACCACGACGGCGCGGCACAGGTCGGCGACGGTCCGGCCGGCGAGGACGGCCGAGCGGGCCATCGGCAGGGCACGGAACCGGTCGATGATCCCACTCTTGAGGTCTTCGGCCAGCCCGACCGAGGTCGCCGCGCCGCCGATGAGCGAGGCCTCCACGAATATGGCCGGGACGATGTAGTTGACATAGCTGCCGCCGGGGACGGCGATGGCGCCACCGAGGACGTAGCGGAACAGCAGCAGGATCAGCAGCGGCTGGGCGCTGGAGATGACGAGCAGCTGGGGTGTGCGCACGAGCCGGACAAGGTTGCGTCGGGCGATGCCGGCGATGTCACCCAGTGCGACGGTCGGACTGAGTGACGCTGTGCGCGTCGCCGGCTGGTCGAGCGTGACGACGTTCATG
>NZ_CAUVXO010000162.1:7547-8655 GCF_963555865.1 Protofrankia sp. Cr1 | reverse complement strand
CGTACCGGCGGCGGTGGCGGACCGGGCGCCGGACCCGTCATCGGCCGGCTCGCCGGCGGCGTGGCCGGTCAGCGAGAGGAACACGTCGTCGAGGGAGGGACGCCTGATCCCGAGATCGTCCAGGGCGACACCGTCGTCGTCGAGACGGCGTCCCGCGGCCAGCAGGACCTTGGCCCCGCCGCCCGTCGGGACGGCGACCCGGCGTCGCTCGGCATCCAGCTGGGGCGGACCGTCGCCGAGGTCGGCCAGGAGAGCCGCGACCCGGCCGAGGTCGGCGGGGTCGACGACCCGGGCTTCGAGCATGGCGCCGCCGGCGCGGGACTTAAGCTCGTCGGCGGTACCGGCGGCGACTACCCGGCCCCGGTCGATGACGACGATCCGGTGCGCGAGGCGTTCGGCCTCCTCGAGGTACTGGGTCGTCAGCACGACGGTGGTGCCGTCGGTGACCAGGTCTTCGATGAGCGTCCACAGCTCGTTGCGGGTCCGCGGGTCGAGGCCGGTGGTGGGCTCATCCAAGATCAGTACGGACGGGTGTCCGACGAGGCTCGCGCCGAGGTCGAGGCGTCGTCGCATGCCGCCCGAGTAGGTCTTCACCTGGCGGTCGGCGGCCTCGGTGAGCGAGAAACGCTCCAGTACCTCTTGCGCCCGCCGGCGCCGTTCGGCCTTTCCGACGTGGTAGAGCAGCCCGACCAGTTCGAGGTTCTCCCGCCCGGTGAGCATCTCGTCCACGGCGGCGTACTGGCCGGCCAGTCCGATCATGGACCGCAGCCGCTGCGCGTGCCGGACGACGTCGTACCCGGCGATCGTCGCCAGGCCGCTGTCCGGTCGAAGCAACGTTGCCAGGATCCGCACCAGGGTGGTCTTGCCTGCGCCGTTAGGGCCGAGCAGGCCGAGGACCGTGCCGGCGTCAGCACTCAGGTCGACCCCGGCCAAGGCGTCGATCGACCCGAATCGCTTGGTCACCGCTCTTACTTCGATCATCGGCGTTGTCATCGCCCTCCCGCTCTCCTCGTCCGGTGACAGCCTCCGTGACAGCCTTCGTGACAGCCTCGGTGGCAGCCTCATCGTCGACGGCTCCCGGCCCGTTGTCTGCACCTGGCCGGGAGCC
>NZ_CAUVXO010000162.1:0-7409 GCF_963555865.1 Protofrankia sp. Cr1 | reverse complement strand
GGTCCCAGAGCAGGTCCCAGCACAGGTTCAGCCGACGGCGCGGGACGTCTGGAACATGGTGTCCAGGGTCACCGGTTCCAGTTTGCGGTCGGCGATGAGCTGCTGGATCTGGTCGAACAACCCGAGGATCGTCTGGTGGTTGGCGTGACCGATCATGATTGTTCCTGGCTGCAGGTAGCGGCGGGCCAGTTCCATGAGCTGCTCGGGGCTGATCAACGTCGAGTCCCCGAAACTTCCGTTCCACAACAGGATCCTGGTGAAGCCGAGTTCGCCCACCAGGGCGTCGACGTGTGCGTTGTGTGCCCCGTAGGGCGGTCGGAACCAGGGACGGGAGGCGATGCCGAAGGTCTGCTCGATCCACTCCTCGTTCCTGTCGATGTCCGCGCGGATCGCGTCGTCGGGGCGACCGAGCAGATTCAGGTGGGTCCAGGTGTGGTTCGCGATCTGGACCTGGCCGGCCTCGATCAGCGGACGGAGGGTGTCGGCGTGGCGGTCCCAGATTGCCCGGTAGGCACCGTTGGGCGCAAAGGTGATCGGGATTGCGGAGCGGCGGGCGAACTCCACGTAGCCGGCCACGGTCTCGGGCGAATATCCGTCATCAATCGTGATCGCGATCCGCCGGGTCGGTGCGGGCGCTCCGAACACCACTGACGGGCTGCCGGGCTGGGCCGGCGGGATCGGCGGGATCGGTGGGATTGCCGGCTGGGTTGTCGGGCCGACATGCAGCGCGCTGGCCGGATTCCCGGTGGTCCGCCCGGGGGCGGGCACCGGTGCCGCGATGGGACGCGGCCCGCCGGCGGCGCTGGGTCGTGGTGTCGCAGGTTCGCCCGAGCAACTGGTCAGGGCCTGCGCCGCGCCGACTGCCAGCAGGGTGAGCAGCGTCCGGCGATCCATGGTCGGAACGGTACAAGCCGTTCGAACGGGGTGGAGCCCCGCAGACATTCCCGGTGCCGCGGCGAGACGAAAGGTTCATGATCGCATCAAGGCAGGTCGGCCGTGGTCCGACGTTCGGTCTCGTGCCGTCCCTGAAGGCCGTCTCAAGTAAGTGGTGTGGCCGGCGTCAGCTTCCTGCTATTGTGACGTGCGTCCCATACTTTATTGAGTTCGACTCGATAAAGTCAGGCCACGTTCCCGGAGGAGCGCATGGACCGGCGCATGGACCGAAGGACCGGGCTCTACATCGACGGCCGCTGGCGGGCACCGAGCGGTGACGGGACGATCGAGGTCGTCGAGGCTGCGACCGAGGAGACCATCGGCGTGGTGCCGGCGGGCGAGGCTGACGATGTCGCCGCCGCCGTCACCGCCGCCCGGGCGGCCTTCCCTGCCTGGTCGACGAGCCCGATCGAGGCCCGGGTCGCGCTGTTGCGGGAGCTCGCCGACGGGCTGGACGCACGCGGCGGGCAGCTGGCGACGATGATGAGCCGTGAGGTCGGCACGCCGCTGGTCACCTCCGAGCGGGTCCAGGTCGGCCTTGGCGTGTCGGTCATCCGCTCGATCGCGGACGTCGCCGAACGGCTGCCCGCCCACGAGCGGATCGGCTCGTCGATGGTGCTGCGGCTCGCCGCCGGAGTGGTCGGCGCGATCACGCCGTGGAACTACCCGCTGTATCAGCTGACCGCCAAGGTCGCGCCGGCGCTCGCGGCCGGATGCACCGTGGTGGTCAAGCCGAGCAGCGTCGCGCCGCTGGCCGCGTTCGTGCTCGCGGACATCGCCCACGAGGTCGGTCTGCCCGCCGGCGTCCTGAACATCGTGACGGGCCGCGGGGCCGTGGCCGGGGAGACCCTGGTCAGTCATCCCGAGGTCGATCTGGTCAGCCTGACCGGGTCGAGCGCCGCGGGCGCCCGGGTCGCCCAGCTCGCCGCGCCCGGCATCAAGCGGCTGACCCTGGAGCTCGGCGGCAAGTCCGCCTTCATCCTCTGCCCGGATGCCGACCTCGACCGCGCGGTGGACAACGCCGTGCGCGGCTGCTTCGTCAACAACGGCCAGACCTGCTCGGCGACGACCCGACTGCTGGTCCCCCGCGACCTGCTCGACGAGGTGGAGGAGCGCCTGATCGCTCTGGTCGGGGCGCACGTCGTGGGTGACCCGCTGGACCCGGCCACCACGATCGGGCCGGTGGCCTCGGCTGCGCAGGCGCGTTCGATCGCGTCCTATCTGGACAAGGCCGCGCACGAGGGCACCGTGCTCGTCGGCGGTCCAGGCCCCGTGCCCGGGCTCGACCGCGGATACTTCGTGCGTCCCACCGTGGTGAGCCGGCTGCGCAACGACGCCGTCCTCGCCCGCGAAGAGATCTTCGGCCCGGTGCTCGCGGTCATCCCGGTCGCGGACGTCGACGAGGCTGTCACCGTCGCCAACGACTCCGACTACGGCCTGTCCGGTGCGGTGTTCGCCGCGGACGACGCCGCCGCGGTCGCGGTGGCGCGCCGGTTGCGCACCGGCCAGGTCTCGATCAACGGCGGCCGGTTCAACGTGCGAGCGCCGTTCGGCGGTTTCCGGCGTTCCGGTGTGGGCCGTGAGCTGGGCGAACACGGGCTGGCGGAGTACTTCGAGCTGATGTCGCTACAGCTGCCGGAGGATGCCGGCCGTGCGTCGGGGCCGGCCGTGGCATGACCGACGGCGAGTTACAGCATGGGGTCGGGGTTCTCGGCGTGGTACGGGCGCACCCGGGATGTGAGGCCGCGCTCGGCGCGGCGCTGCGGGCTCTGGTCGAGTTCGCCCGCAACGAGCCCGAGACCGTCCTGTTCGCCCTGCATGCAGTCCGTGACCGGCCGGGCTCATACGTCCTGTTCGAGCGGTACCGCAACGAGCAGGCGTGGCTGCGTCACCGGCGCAGTCCCGCGATGGAGAGCTTCAAGGACGACATGGAGCGGCTCGTGGCCGAACGTGAGATCACCGTTCTCGTTCCCGACGCCACCTTCGGGCTGCCCGACACAGGTGCGCCGAGCAACCGTTGAGCCGACCAAAGGAGGGGTGCAGTGACCACCGTCGAGGTTCTGCCCGACCTGGCCGAGATCGCCCGTCAACTGCGTATCGATCTCGTCCGTGCCACCGCCCGCGCCGGTGCCGGGCATCCGACCTCCGGCGCGTCGGCCGCGGACGTGATGGCCGTGCTCAGCTCCCGTTTCCGCTACGACGTCACCGATCCCGCCCACCCGGGCAACGACCGGTTCATCCTGTCCAAGGGCCACGCGTCCACGCTGCTCTACGCCTGGCTGAAGGCGATGGGGGCGATCGACGACGACGAGCTGCTGACCTACGGCCAGCCCGGTAGCCGCCTGGAGGGGCACCCCCGCCCGGTCCTGCCCTGGGTGGACGTCGCGACCGGCTCGCTGGGCCAGGGCGTCGCCGCAGGCGTCGGGCTGGCGCTGGCGCTGGCCCGCCTTGAGGCGAGCCCGGCGCGGGTGTTCGTCCTGTGCGGGGACAGCGAGCTGGCCGAGGGCTCGGTATGGGAGGCGTTCGAGCACGGAGCCCACTACCGTTTGGACAACCTCGTCGTCATCGTCGACGCCAACCGGTTGGGCCAGCGCGGTCCGACCATGGTCGACGGCGACACTGCGGTGTATGCACGGCGCGCCGAGGCGTTCGGCTGGCGGGCCATCGAGGTCGACGGTCATGATCTGGCAGCGCTTGACCAGGCGTTTGTTGACGCGTTGTCGCCCGACGGCCGCCCGGTGGCGATACTCGCGCGTACGGAGAAGGGCCACGGCCTGGGATCCGTTGCCGGCGCGAACGGCTATCACGGCCGTCCGTTGGCCGACCCCGACGCCGCACTGACCCTGCTGGGGACCTCCCCGAGCGCGCGGATCGTGCCGCCGCCGCCCGGCGCGGTGACCCGGGTCACGCGGCGGATCGGGGCTCCGACGCTGCCGCGCTACGAACCCGGCTCGGTCGTGCCCACCAGGCTCGCCTACGGTCAGACACTTGTCGCCCTTGGTGATGCCCGCGACGACATCGTCGTGCTGGACGCGGAGACCAACAACTCCACCTACGCTGAGCTGTTCGCCGTGGCACATCCCGACCGCTATTTCGAGATGTTCATCGCCGAGCAGCAGATGCTTGCGGCGGCCGTGGGATTCGCGGCCCGCGGCTTCACCCCGTTCGCGTCGACCTTCGCGGCCTTCACAACCCGCGCGTTCGAGTTCGCCCGGATGGCCGCCATCGGTCGGACCGCGGTCCGGCTGTGCGGCTCGCACGCGGGGCTGTCGGTAGGCGAGTCCGGCCCGTCGGGGATGGGGCTGGAGGACATCGCGTGCTTTCGCGCGGTGGCCGGCTCCACCGTGCTCCAGCCCTGCGACGCCAATCAGACCGCAGCCCTGGTCGCGGCCGCTGCGGACATCGATGGCTTCACCTACCTGCGGACGACGCGAGGTGGCACACCGGTGATCTACGCTCCCGGTGAGGTCTTCCCGATCGGTGGCAGCAGGGTTCTCGCCGCCGGTCCGGCTGACGCGGTCACCCTTGTCGGGTCCGGAGTGACCGTGCATGCGGCGCTCGCGGCCCGGGACACCCTGGCGCGTACCGGTGTGGCGGCCAGGGTCGTCGACTGCTATTCGATCAAACCGATCGACGCCGCGACCCTTACCCGCGCCGCGAGCGAAACCCGGCTGGTGGTTACCGTTGAGGACCACTACCGCGAAGGCGGTCTGGGTAGCGCCGTGGCTGACGTCCTGGCCACGGCGGGATCGGCGACCCCGCTGCGGATCCTCGCTGTACCCGAGGTCCCCACGTCCGGGCCGGCCGCGGCGCTCACCGCCTGGGCGGGGCTGGACGCCGCCGGCATCGCAGCCGCGGTCGTGGCGTCCCTGGCCGCCGCGGAACAGACGGTGAGCTGATGTCGGCAGACAGCAGCGACAACCAGCCGCCGGGCACGGTCGTCGTGACCGGAGCGGCCCAGGGCATCGGACGCGCGTTGGCCCACCGCCTCGCCCACGACGGCCACACGTTGGTGCTCGTCGACCTCGCGGCCGAGTCGCTGCGCCGTGTCGCCGACGATCTCGGCGCCCGCGCGGTCGTGCTCGACGTCACCGATGCGGACGCGGTCGCAGGCCTGGTGCAGGCCGCGCCGGACTGCACGATGCTGGTGAACAACGCCGCCCTCGTCATCGAAGGCGCGCTGGTGGACACCAAGGCCGCGGACGCGCGCAGAGTCCTCGACGTCAACGTCGTCGCGCCGTTGCTGGTGTCCCAGACGCTGGCGCCGATCATGGCGGCCCAGGGCGGCGGCAGCATTGTGAACCTCTCCTCGGTCACTGCCCGTTACCACCCGCCCGGGACCGGGCTGTACAGCGCGTCCAAGGCCGCGCTGGAAGGGCTGACCCGGGCGCTCGCGGTGGAGTTCGGGCCGCTGGGTATCCGCTGTAACGCGGTGGCGCCCGGCACGACTCCGACCCCGGGCTCGGACGCCCATTACGGCGATGACGACGCCCGGGCCAGGCGGGCGGCGGTGCTGCCGCTGCGCCGGCTCGGCACGGTGGACGACATCGCCGAGGCCGTGGTGTTCCTGCTCTCGTCGCGCGCAAGCTATGTGACCGGTGAGGTTCTCGCTGTCGACGGTGGCTACACGGTCGCGGGCGGTCACTTCTTCCGGCTTGCTCGGTCCACCCGAGATGGAGACAGCAGATGACCATTGACGCCCAGTCGTGTCCGTTTCCCGGGCTTGACCTGTCCAGCCCGCAATTCCTCGCGGCGCCGGAGGCCTGGTACGCCCGGATGCGGGAGCAGGCACCGGTCTGCTTCGCGCCGGGCAACGGCTGGTACGTCGTTGCCAGCGCCGAACTCGTCCGCGAGGTCCTGCGTGACACGGCGACCTTCTCCTCCGCGGGCCTGAGCAAGCATGCACCGCCGCCGCCGGAGGTCGCCGAGGAGGTGGCCGCGATCCGCGCCCGCGGCTGGCCCTACGTTCCGGCGCTCGGGACCAATGATCCGCCCCGGCACACCCAGTTGCGCAAGCTCGTCAACAAGGCGTTCACCCCGCGGGCGCTGGCCTGGATGGAGCCGCTGGTCCGCCAGACCGCCGATAATCTTGCCGCTGCCTTACCCGACGGTGAGCAGGTCGACTTCTACACCGCATTCGCGGAGCCGTTGCCGGCCTGGGCGATCTGTCGGGTGCTGGGGCTGGCTGACTCACGCCGTGGCGATGTCCGACGGTGGACGCTCGCGGCCACGGCGACGATCGGTGCCCGGCCGGACGCGGCGGGCTGGATCAGTACCGAGGAGGACCTCCTCGACTACCAGCAGGCGATCGCCGCCGAGGTCGACCGGTGCCGCGAGGAGCCGGGGGAGGGACTGCTGTCGCAGCTGGTGGCCGCCGCCGGCGACCTCGGACCCGGCGAGGAGCCGATCGAGCTGGCGCACCTGCTCACGTTGGTACGTGAGCTGCTGGTCGCCGGGAACGAGACGACCGGTCGGCTGATCGCGGCAGCGGTCTACCTGCTGGACCGGCACCCGGGGGAGTGGGAGCGGCTGCGTGCCGACCCGCAGCGGGCGGGCGCGATCGTGGAGGAGGCGCTGCGGTGGTCGACCCCGGCCCAGGTCGCCTACCGTCGCGTCACCCGGGCCGTCCGGCTCGGTGGTGTCGACATTCCCGCCGGATCCCGCCTGGTGGTGTCCTTCGCCTCCGCCAATCGGGACCCGCTGGCTTTCGCGGGTCCCGACGGTTTCGATCCCGACCGTCCGGGCGCACGGACCCATGTGGCTTTCGGCCAGGGGCCGCACATGTGCGTGGGCGCCGGGCTTGCCCGCATCGAGGGCGTGACGGCCCTGCAGGTACTCGCGGAACACGTCGACTCTCTTGCCGTGGTCAACCCCGGGCAGCTGCGCTACACCCCGAGTTTCATGGTGCGGGGCCTGGACTCGTTGCCCGTGATCGTGCGCCGCCGTGCTGAGCTGTCACACCCGATATGACCCCGGACGCGCTGCGTGGCGGCTGCGAGCTCGCAGCCGAGCCGGGCGTTGCCGTCATCGCCTACCATTCGCGGACGGGGCTGCTGCCGTCCCAACCACGGGCGGCATCGGCTACGAGCCGGTACAGCGCGAGGACTCCCTCGGTCGGCTCGTAGATCTCCAGCAGATGGCCGAGATCGGCGCGCGCGTCATGAAAGGCGAAGCGGAGTCCGTTCGCCGTCTGCGCCGTCTGCGCCGTCAGCACCGCCGGCCAGCCGAGTTCGGTCAGCCGTCGCTGCTCGTCGTCGAAGGAGTCGACGAACCGGGCCACATGGTGGATGCCGTCGCGTCTGAGTATCTCGGTCGCGAGTGTCGCCGGGCCGGCCTCGTGGATCTCCACCAGCTCGACCATGACCGGGCCCCACTGCCCGTAGGCCGACGAATGGTCGAAGGCGGCCGGTGCGTCACGGTGCACGGCGCTGCCAAGCGGCCGGTGCCGCCGGACGAAGAACGGCCCGATACCAAGG
>NZ_CAUVXO010000161.1:0-10288 GCF_963555865.1 Protofrankia sp. Cr1 | reverse complement strand
GTACTGGGCCGAGAACATCCGGACTCCGGTGCTCTTCGCCGCGGCGGTCGACGGCCTTCTCGACGACGGCCATGACGTGTTCGTCGAGCTGTCGCCGCACCCTGGGCTGCTCCCAGCGATCGCTCAGAACGCCCAGACTCGGTGCCGGGAGACCGCGCTCCTGCCGTCGCTGCGCCGTGACGAGCCGCCGAGCGACGTCATGCTGACCTCGCTCGGCGCGCTGTACGCCCTTGGCTTCGAGCCTGCCTGGACCGCGTTGCATCCCGAGCCTCGGCGGCCGGTGCGGTTGCCGAGCTACCCGTGGCAACGCGAGCGCTGCTGGCTGCCCTTGTCGCGTACTCTGCCGTACCTCCCCGGCCAGACCAACGGTCATCCCTTGCTCGGGCACCACCTCCGGCTTGCCGACGCGCCGGGGAGCCATGTCTGGGAGAGCGCCGTCAACGTGGCGTCCCAGGCCGTCCTCGATGACCACCGAGTTCAGGGCGTCGCCGTCTTCCCGGGCGCCGCCTGGCTGGAGATGGCGCGGACGGCGGCGGCGCAGGTGTTCGGCGGGAGTTCCTCTGTTCTCACGGCGGTCGAGTTCCAGCGCATGCTCGCGCTGGGCGACGCCGACACGGCCACGGTCCAGCTACGGGTGTCCGTCGCGGATGGCGGCGGTGCGAGCGTGCGCGCGTATGCACATCTTGCGGATGACACTGGCGGGCATCCCGAGTGGACGCTGCATATGACGGGCACCATCGGGCCCGAAGCGCCGGCAGCAGCGGATCTGCCGGCGCTGGACCTGGATGCCGTCCGCACGCGCTGCCCGAACTCGATCGCGCCGGCCGACCTCTACCGTGCCCTGGGCTCGCGGGGGCTTGACTACGGCCCGGCGTTCCAGGCGGTCGACCAGCTGTGGCTGGGCGAGCGAGAGGCGCTCGCCGCTGTTGTCTCACCGGCCAGGGTGGCGCCCGAGACCGGCGCCTATGGCATCCATCCGGTGTTCCTCGATGCCGCTCTGCAGGCCTTGGCCGCCGCGCTCCGAGGCGATGACGACGACCAGCGCCCTCACGTCCCTCTCTCGATCGAACGGATGGTCGCGCGGCCGCCGGGGATGGGCAAGCAGGACCGCCTCTGGGCCCATGCCCGCCTCCGCTCAGAAAGCGGTGCCGGGGTGGTCGGGGACGTCCTCCTGGCCGACGACGACGGAACGACCGTTGCCATCCTCGAGGGCGTCCACATCAGGCGGCTCGATGGTGATGCGTGGATGCCCGCGCCGATGGCGCTCGATCGTGCGCTCTACGAAGTGCGCTGGCAACGCCAGGAGCGTGGCGCCCCCCAGCGGTCGAACCGGCCCGGCGGCTGGCTGATCTTCGCCGACGGTCGCGGGGTGGGAGCGGCGCTGGCGGAAGGTCTCACCGAGGACGGCGAGCAGGCCGTCCTGGTGAGCGCAGGGGACGGCTACGACGACTCCGATCCCGGCCGGCTGGTGATCCGTCCCGACCACGGCGACGAGGTTCGCCGGGCAGTGGTTGTGGCGCGGGAGCGGATGGGTGCGCTGAGGGGTGTCGTGCACCTCTGGAGCCTGGATGCCGCGGCGGACCCAGACACCTCTGCGCTCCGCGCCGCACAACAGCGGGGTGTCGTCAACGTGCTGCACCTGGTTCACGCGCTGGCGGAGGGCGCACCAGCGGACGAGGGCGCCCGCCTTTGGCTCCTGACCAGCGGCGTTCACTGCATCGACGGCTCGTCGGCCCCCGTGTCGGTGGCTCACGCGCCCATCTGGGGGCTGGGCCGGGTGGCCGCGCTTGAACACCCCGGGCTGCGACCCACGCTGGTGGACCTCGACCCCTCCCTGGACTCGGCGGCCGCGCGGTGGATCGCCGACGAACTACGGGCCGGCGACGCGGAGACCCAGGTGGCGGTCCGGGACGGGGCGCGCCACGTGGCGCGGCTGGTCCGCCGAGCATCGCCGCGCACCGTACCCGCCGATGCCGTGCGCAGCGACGCGACCTACCTCGTCACCGGCGGCCTCGGCGCACTGGGCCTGCTTGTGGCGCGCTGGCTGGTGGAGCACGGTGCGCGCCATCTCGTGCTCGTCGGCCGCCGGGGTGCCGGTAACGACGCCGAGCGGGAACTGCGGGCGCTGCGTGATGCGGGCGCCGAGATCCGCGTGGCGCGGGCCGACGTGAGCGACGAGCCGGCCCTCGCGCGGGTCCTCGCTGACGCGGCGACGTCCATGCCACCCGTCCGGGGCGTCGTGCAGGCGGCCGGTGTCCTTGACGACGCCACCCTCGGCACCCTCGATCCGGCGCGCCTGCTGGCCGTCCTAGAACCCAAGGTCGCCGGGTCGTGGAACCTGCACAACCTGACGGCCGGCCTGCCACTGGACTTCTTCGTGATGTTCTCCTCGCTCGCGGGGGTGCTCGGGTCGCCGGGGCAGGGGAACTACGCGGCGGCCAACGCGTTCCTCGACGCACTCGCCTCGCTGCGGGCCTCGCAGGGGCGGCCTGCGGTAAGCATCGCCTGGGGATCGTGGGCGGACACGGGCCTGTCGGTGCGGTCTGAGGGCGTCGGCCGGTTCGTCGAGCGCGCCGGTGTCAAGGGCATCGCGCCGTCCAGCGGCGTCGGCTGGCTGGGGCCACTGCTCGGCATCGAGACGGCGCAGGTCGCCGTGGCGCTGGTCGATTGGCAGCGCTGGGCGGCGGCAGCGCCGCCATCCCCGCTGGTCTCCGAGCTCGTGGCCGGTGCCGGGCCGGCGCCCGAGGCGTCCTCACGCCGCGGCGCTCTCACCGTCGATGAGCTGTTCGCCGCCGATCCGGCGGATCGCCAGGAGCTGCTCGGCTCGTACCTGCACGGCGCGATCGCGCGAGCGCTCGAGATGAAGCCGGAGCAACTCGACGCCGACCAGCCACTCACCGAAGTCGGTCTGGATTCCTTGGTGGCGGTCGGCATGAAGAGCCAGGTCGAGGTGGAACTCGGCTTGTCGCTTCCGTTGACCGCCGCGCTCGAAGGCGCCAGCGTGCGGCAGCTCGCCGCGCAGATGCTCGCAGACGTCCTGGACGGCCCCGCGGCCGGGCCACTGCGGGATGACGGCTCGGAAGCAGATTCCTGGGAAGAGTTCGAAGTTCTCTGACGTCACCTGGAGGGTGAGCAATGCGAACCGTGCAGGAGTTGGTTGCGGTCCTCTCACGACGGGGCGTGATCCTCTGGGTCGACGGGGATGAACTCCGCGTCCGCGCCCCCAAGAACGCCCTCACCGACGAGCTGCGCACCGCGCTGCGGGAAAACAAGGACGAGATACTCACGACGCTCCGCGAGCGCGCCGCCGAACGGCCGGCGGCCATTCCTAAGATCGCCCCGGCTCCGGCAGAATTGCACGAGCCGTTCCCGCTCACGGATATGCAACAGGCCATCTGGGCCGGCGGGCGCGACGCGTTCGAGATCGGCAACCTCGCGGGCAACGGCTACATCGAAATTGACACGGTCGCGCTCGACCTGGGCCGGTTCGCGGACGCCTGGCGCCACCTGATCCAGCGCCACGCCATGCTTCGCGCCGTCGTTCTTCCGGACGGGCGGAACCAGATCCTGCCGGAGGTGCCGGAGTACGAGATCGAGGTACTCGACCTGCGCGGCCGGCCGGCCGACGAGGTGGCGGCACGGCTGGAGGAGTTCCGCCAGGTGATGCCGGGAGAGATGTTCGCCCGGGACACCTGGCCGCTGTTCCGGGTGCGGGCGACCCTGCTGGACGGCGATCGCACGCGCCTGCACTACGGCTTCAGCCTCCTCGTCTCCGACTCGCTGAGCCTGATGCAGATCCTGCGGGAGCTCTCGCTGCTCAACCAGGGCGAGGAGCTGCCGCCGCTCGAACTGACGACCCGGGACTACGTCGTCGCCAAGACGGCGTTGACGGGGTCGCCGGTCTACGAACGGGCGCTCGACTACTGGCGGCGGCGGCTGCCGACGCTTCCCCCGCCGCCGGAACTGCCGATCCAGGTCGCGCGCACCGCGGGACCACCGGTATCGAAGGCGCTGACCGCCCGGATACTCGAGCCCGAGTCCTGGACGCGGTTCAAAGCGCGGGTGCAGGAGGCGGGCCTGATGCCGGGCGCCGCACTGCTGACAGCCTTCTGTGACGTCGCCGCCCTCTGGTGCAAGACCGAGGAGTTCAGCATCAACGCGCCGTTCTGGGACCGGCTGCCGGTACATGAGGAGGTCGGCTCGATCGTCGGCAGCTTTGCTCTGCCGAATCACCTCCGCGTGCAGGCGTCTCCCGGGTCCACCTTCCTGGAGCGCGCCCGGCGCCTGCAGCGGCAGCTCATCGAGGACCTGGAGCATTGCCGCTACGTCAGCGGAGTCCAGGTGATGCGTGAGCTGGCGAAGGCGTACGGCGGAACCCCTCGCCGCAACACCTACGTCGTGTTCAACAGCGTTGAGATGAGCAGCGTCGACATGTCGGGGCTCGGCGAGCTCGGCTATACCGTCAGCCAGACCCCGCAAGTGTACCTGGAGGTGCGCAGCGCCGTGCGCAAGGGCGGGCTGGAGTTCACCTGGGACGTCCTGGACTCGGTGTTCCCGCCCGGGCTCGCCCAGGACATGCTGGACTCCTTCGTGCGGCATGTGCGCCGGCTGGCCGAGGAGCCGGGCGGCTGGGAGGAGCGCAGCCGGCGGCACATCGTGCCCGACGCCCACCGGGCGCGGCAGATCGAGGCGAACTCCACGGCGGCGCCGGTGCCCGTCGGCCTCCTGCACGGCCCGTTCGAAGCGCGGGCCGCGGATCAGCCGGACCAGCCGGCCGTCGTGTCGACGACCAGAACGATCACCTACGGGGAACTCGACCGGCACGCCACCCGCCTCGGCCGCTGGTTGCGCGATCAGGGCGTCCGGCCCAACACTCTGGTGGGCGTGGTGATGGACAAGGGCTGGGCGCAGGTGCCGGCCGTGCTCGGCGTGCTCAAGTCGGGGGCGGCGTACCTGCCGCTCGACGCGTCGCTGCCGCGCGAGCGGTTGCATCGCATCCTCAAGGCCGCCGAGATCGGGATCGTGCTCACCCAGGAGGGCGCCGACAAGCGCATCGAATGGCCCGAGGACATCCAGCGCCTGTCCGTCGACACCCAGTTCCTGGAGGACGTCTCCGAGGAACCGCTCGATCCGGTCCAGCGCGAGGACGACCTGGCGTACGTGATCTACACCTCGGGCTCGACGGGCGTGCCCAAGGGTGTGATGATCTCGCATCGGAGCGCGCTCAACACGATCGTCGACATCAACAAGAGGTTCGGGGTCGGCCCGGACGACGGCGTGTTCGGCCTGTCCTCGCTGAGCTTCGATCTCTCGGTCTACGACGTGTTCGGGACGCTCGCGGCCGGTGGGCGGCTCGTGCTGCCCGACGAGTTCGGGCTGCGCGACCCGGCACACTGGATCGACATGATGCGGCAGGGGCGCGTCACGGTCTGGAACTCCGTGCCCGGCTTCATGGGCCTGCTGATCCAGTACGTCGAAGGCGCCGGGATGGACATTCCAGCCGCACCCCGGTTGGTCTTGCTGAGCGGCGACTGGATCCCCGTCACCCTTCCCGGCCGCCTGCGGCGGCTGGTGCCCGACGTGCGGGTGATCAGCCTTGGCGGCGCGACCGAGGCCTCGATCTGGTCGATCATGCACGAGATCGGCGCGGCGGACCCGGACTTGACCAGCATCCCCTACGGCAAGCCACTGGCCAACCAGCAGATCCACGTCCTCGACCGCGAACTCGACGTGCGTCCGATCTGGGTGCCGGGCGGCCTGTACATCGGCGGCCTGGGAGTGGCCGACGGCTACTGGCACGACAAGGAGACGACGGACGCCGCTTTCATCACCCATCCGGAGAGCGGCGAGCGCCTGTACCGGACCGGCGACATCGGACGCCGCCTTCCCGACGGCAGCATCGAACTACTGGGCAGGGAGGATTTCCAAGTGAAGATCGGCGGCTATCGGATTGAGCTCGGCGAGATCGAGAACACCCTTCGCGAGCACCAGGCGGTGCGCGAGGCGGTAGTCCTGGCCGTGGACGAGGGGGGCGACGGCAAACGGCTGGTGGCGTACGTGGTCTCGGACGGCGGGAAGCCGCCCGAGACGGGCGAGCTGCGGACGTTCATCCGCGACAAGCTGCCCGAGTACATGGTCCCCAAGACACTGATCCTGCGCGACGAGTTGCCGCTCACGGCCAACGGCAAGGTCGACCGCGAGGCCCTGGCCCAGTCTGACGTCCCCGCGCTCGACACCGTCCGCGGGCCGGTCGCGCCGCGCACGCGGCTGGAGGAGCAGCTGGCCCTGCACTGGTGTGACGTGCTGGGGATCGTGGACGTGGGCGTCCACGACAACTTCTTCGACCTCAGCGACGACTCGCTGCAGGCGGTGAACCTCGTATCGAAGATCTCCGGCACGGTCGGCAAGCAGCTCGGGGTGCGCTACCTGTTCGCCCACCCCACCATTGCCGAGCTCTCGGCCGCGCTCGGCAAGCCGAACGGCGCTGACGGGGCGGCGGCCGTTCAGGCGACCGGCTCGGCCGCGAACGGCGAGGTCAAGGGCAGCGTCACCACGGAGCGGCGCGACCTGTTGACGCTGTACGTGACCGGCAAGATCCCGCAGGTGGATGGTGCGGGCGTGCTGGCCACGCCGGCGGGCCTGTTCGAACGGGCGGGCATCGAACCCGGCGACGTCGCGCACCGGCTCATGGCCCTGGACACTCCCCACCTGTGCGGCATCATCGACACCAACCTGGGCCGCATCGCCACGATCATGATCCCGCGTCTCGACACGGCGGAGCTGTACCTGAACCGGGACAGGCTGGTCGAGACGATCATGAGCGGGATCGAGATGGGGAACCGGCTCGGGGCCAGAAACATCTCCCTCAGCGGGCTGCTGGTGACGGCGACGGACTACGCCCGCAGCGTCGTGGACGCCGTCAAGGACCGTACGGACCTTCCTCCGGTCACCAGCGGCCACGACACCACGTCCGCGGCGGTGCTGCTGAACGTGGAGAACATGCTGGGCATGACCGGACGCAGCATGGAGAACGAGGTGCTGGGCATCCTCGGGGTCGGTTCGGTGGGCAAGGCGTCCATGCACCTGCTGATGACGTGCCTGCCGCACCCGCGCAAGCTCATCCTGTGTGACCCCTACGCCGCGACGAGCGACAGCCCCCGGGGCCCTGCGGCGGGGCTCCCCAGCCGGCTCAGGAAGGCCGCCGACGAGGTACGGGAATTGATCGGCTACAAGGGCGAGATCCAGATCATCGGCGGGACGTCCACGCTGCCGGAGGAGTTCTACGAGGCCACCGTGATCAGCGCGGACACCAACGCGCCCGACATTATCGACGTGGCCAAGCTCAGGCCCGGCGTCATGCTGGTGGACGACTCGATTCCGCCCTGCTACGACCGGGACGTCGCGATGGCCAGGATCCTGGCGAAGGCCGACCTGCTGTTCGGCCAGGGCGACGTGATCGAGTGCGCTACGCCGATGCAGAAGATTTTCGGCTGGCCGCCGCTGATGTACGACCTGGCGGGCGAGGAGGGCGTTGACTGGTTCGCGGCCAACACCCCCGACGCCTTCAGCACAACGCAGATCACCAGCTCCGTCCTGTCCAACGTGCTCGTCGCGCAGGAAGGCATTGGGCCGGTGACGGGGCCGTCCCAGCCGGAGCGAGCCATCAGGCACCTGGAGGTTCTGCGCGCCAACGGCTACGTGGGCGGTCCTCCGCAGTGCGATGGCGTGATGATTCCCAAGGAGTCGATCGCTCGCTTCATCGAGCAGTTCGGCGAGACCGGCAAGCGGAACGTCTAGGCGACGTCCTAGAAGCTCTCATGCACGAGCCACAGGAGCGGACCCGCCAGGCCCGCGAGCTGGGTCGCACGACCCGGCTCGCGGGCCTGGCGAACCGCCAGAAATGGATTCAGTACCCGCGTCCGAACCCGGATGCGAGCCTGCGCCTGGTCTGCCTGACCTACTCCGGTGGCCGGGCGTCCGTCTTCAAACGGCTGGCGGCGGACCTTCCCGGCGATGTCGAGTTGTGCGCCATCGAGTTCCCGGGCCACGGCCGCCGGATCCGTGAGGCGCCGATGACTCGCTTGGAGCCGCTCGTCGAGCAGCTCACGGACGTCATCGCCGAGCAGGTTCGCTGGCCGTTCGTGCTGCTCGGATACAGCGTCGGGGCGCTGATCGGCTTCGAGACCGCGCGCGAGTTCGCCCGGCGGGGGTGGCCGGGGCCGAAGAGCCTGTTCGTCGCCGCGGCCAGAGCCCCGCACCTGCGGTCGACGCGCCCCCCGCTGCACGAGCTGTCCCGGACCGAACTGATCGAAGGGCTTCATCGCCTGGCCGGCCGACACAACGAACTGCTCGACAACGAGGAGGTCGTCGATGTGATGCTGCCCGTTCTCCGCGCGGATCTTGGCCTTGACGAGACCTACGCCAACGAGATGGGAACCTCGCTCGACTGCCCGATCGCGGCCTTCGGCGGCAGCGAGGACTGGACCGTGTCGCGATCCGGTCTGGAGGCCTGGCGCGAGCACACCATCGGTGATTTCTCGGCCACCACTCTGCCTGGTGGCCACTTCTTCCTGGACTCGTCGCCGGACCTGTTCGCCGAGGCCCTGGCCGCCGAGATCAAACGCATGGACGAGAAGGACTGAAGGAGGGCCGCCAGCATGACTACAGGACCTGTGACGGTGCCGGACGACCGGCTGGCCGCCCTGCGCAAGGGCTTGGAGGAGGACATCAAGCCGCTCGGTGACCGCCACACCGACGATCGGCTGCCGCTCGACAGGCTGCCGGAGATCGTAAAGACGCTGCGCGGACACGGCTACCCGGTGGAGGAGCTTCCGGACGAGGTGACCTGTGCCCTGGCGAGCGAGGAGCTGGCCAGGGTGTTCCCCTCGCTCGAAGGCTGCCTGATGATCTCGTCCGCCTGCGCCCGCTACATCATGGCGGCGGGCCCGCCGGAGCTGCGGGAACGGGCGGTACCGGGCCTGCTGCGAGGGGAGCGGATCGGCTGCCTGGCGTCCACCGAGCCGAACCACGGGTCGAACAACGCGGCGATGGAGACCCTGGCGGTTCCGCATGGCGACGAGTATGTCGTCAACGGGCGCAAGCGCTGGATCTCCAATGCCGATACCTCCGACTACGCGGTCGTCCTGTGCCGCGTCGTCGAGGGAAACGGGAAGGAGGAGATCAGGCCGATCATCGTCGAGCGTGAGCAGTCGCCCTACCGGACCAGGGACCTGCCCAAGCTCGGGCTGACGGCATTCGTGACCTCCGAGATGGTCTTCGAGGACTGCCGAGTCCCGCGGGAGAACTGCGTAGGCCCGGCAGGTTCACTCAAGAACTTGCAGCTCATCTTCAGGACACTGCAATGGGCGCGCTGCCGGATAGCGGTCGTCTCCCTCGGAATCGCCCGCGCAGCGCTGGAGGCATCGGTCGCCTATGCGAGGAATCGACGCCAGTTCGGGCGGCCGATCGGGGAATTCCAGCTCATCCAAGACAAGATCTACACCATGGCCTCGGAGATCGATGCCTCGCGCCTTCTCATTCACCGCGCGTTGACCTCGGTCGAGGAGGGCCGGCGTTCGGATCGCGAGGCCTCCATGGCCAAGGCGTACGCGACCGAGATGGCGGTGCGGGTGGCGTCGGAGGCGATCCAGATACACGGTGCCAACGGCCTGTCGCCGGACTACCCGCTCGAACGCTATTTCCGTGACGCCCGGGCGCTGACGATCGCAGAGGGAACGACCGAAATACACAAGCTGGTGGTGGCCCGGTCCATCCTGGGGCTGACCGCATTCCAATGAGGGGTGGATGTCATGGAAACCTCGTCCGACGGGATCCGGCCCGCCGAGTTCCTGGATGAAGAAGAATCGTTGCGCGACACCGTCCGCAAATGGGCGGAGGAGCGGCTCCGCCCGCGGGTGGAGCAGATGGATCGCGAGGCCCGCATGCCGCGCGACCTGATAGACGAACTGTTCGCGCTGGGACTGATGGGCGTCCAGATCCCGGCCCGCTATGACGGCGGGGGCGGTTCGATCTTCATGAGCGCGCTGACCATCGCCGAACTCGCCCGGGTCGATCCATCGGTCGCGGTCTGTGTCGACGTACAGAATGTGCTGGTCAATACCGCGCTCATCCGCTGGGGGAGCCCCGCGCAGCAGGAGCGGTACCTGCCGCGGCTGGCGCGCGACCTCGTCGGTGCTTACGCGCTGACCGAGCCCGAGTCCGGCAGCGATGCGTTCGCCATGCGATCACGGGCGCGCCGCGATGGCGATGACTACGTGCTGGACGGGCG
>NZ_CAUVXO010000160.1:9573-11621 GCF_963555865.1 Protofrankia sp. Cr1 | reverse complement strand
GCATGGGGCTCTCGGACACGGTGCTGTCGGACACACACGGCTCGGACACGGTGGGCTCGTTTTCCTGATCGTGGCCCTGGATGCAGGGCTGGGCCGGAGACCGAATGATCATCATTCGCTGCGCAGCGCGTCGATGGGGGCCAGCCGGGCGGCTCGGCTGGCGGGGTAGACACCGAACCCGACTCCGATCCCCACCGCGACGATGATCGCGCCAAAGATTGCCGGAAGTGATATGTCGATGCGTTGGGAGATCACGTGTGGGAGCACCGCGGCCCCCACCAACCCGAGCGCGGCACCGGCCAGGCCGCCGGTCAGACCGAGGACAGACGCCTCCACCAGGAACTGACGTCTGATCACCCGAGGTGGCGCCCCGAGCGCCTTGCGCAGGCCGATCTCCCGAATGCGTTCCGTGACGGAAACGAGCATGATATTCATGACGCCGATGCCGCCGACGAGCAGCGAGATCGCGGCGATACCGCCTAGCAGCACGGTGAGGGTGCGGTCCACCGAGGTGGCGGCGGACAGGATGGACTGCTGGCTGGCTATGGTGAAGTCGGCACCGGTGGGCGTGGCGATGTGGTGCAGGGCGAGCAGTTCGCTACTTGCTTCCTGGTAGGCGGCGGACAGCGTCTTCGACGACGACGCCTCCAGATAGATGCTCTGCACGGAGGTACGCGTCGTACCCCCGAACAGACGGTTGGCCGCAGTGCTGATCGGGAGCACGGCCTGATCGTCCTCGTTGGCCGTGGCGGAGGACCCAACGGCGGTGAGAGTACCCACCACCTGCATTGGAACCGCGGACACCGTTACGGTCGCGCCGATCGGGCTGCGGCCACCGAACAGCTGCTCGGCCGTGGTGGCCGCGAGCACGACGACCGCGGCATGGCTGGTCACGTCCTGGCTGGTGATGAACCGACCAGCGTCGATCTTGCGCGCCCGGACCGACAACCAGTCAGGTGTCGTTCCGACGACAGTGGTGGTCCAGTTCGACGTCCCGGCCGTCAGCGACAGACTGCGCTGGCTGGCCGGCGCGACCGCGGCGATGTCCGGGGCGACGTCCTTGGATGCGAGGGCCTCGGCGTCCTGCACGGTCAGCGTCGAGGCCGAACCGAAGCCGCCGCGGACGCCGGTACTGCTGGTGGTGCTACCCGGCGAGACGACGAGCAGGTTGCTGCCCAAAGAGTTGATCTGGTCACGGACCTGACCCTGGGCACCCTCACCGAGTCCGACGGTGAGGATGACGGCGGCAATGCCGATGAGGATGCCGAGCACGGTCAGGGCCGAACGCGAACGGTGCGTACGCACCGCATCCAGGCCGATTCGCAGTGTCTCCGCCCAGCTCACCTGCGCACCTCCCAGGCGAGCGGGGTCGAACCGGCGCTGTCCCCGCTCCCGAACCCGGTGTCCGCTCGGGGTCCGGTCGTCGCTCGGGGTCCCGGCCCCGTGTCATCCTGGATGTCACCGTCGCGGATCCGTACCACCCGGCCGGCGGTAGCGGCGACGTCGGGTTCGTGGGTGATGAGCACGATCGTGCGACCGGCGGCGTGCAGGTCGCTCAGCAGACTGAGCACATCCCCCGTGGACACACTGTCGAGGTTGCCGGTCGGTTCGTCGGCAAGGATCAGCGCCGGGTCGGTGACCAGCGCACGGGCGATGGCGACCCGTTGCTGCTGCCCGCCGGACAGCTCGTTGGGACGGTGGGTCGTCCTGTCCACCAGACCGACCTTCGCCAACGCGTCGATCGCCCGGTCGCGGCGCTCCGCCCGACCCGTCCCGGCGTAGCACAACGGCAGTTCCACGTTGCGCCATGCCGACAGCGACGGAAGCAGGTTGAACTGCTGAAAGACGAAGCCGATCCGCCGGTTACGGATCTCGGCAAGATCATCCTCGGACATCCGACTGACGTCCTCGCCGGCAAGGTGGTAGCTGCCGGCAGTGGGCACGTCGAGGCACCCGAGGATGTGCATCAAGGTCGACTTTCCCGACCCCGACGGACCCATGATTGCAATGAATTCACCTTCAGCGATGCGCAGGTTCACACCCCGTAA
>NZ_CAUVXO010000160.1:7384-9084 GCF_963555865.1 Protofrankia sp. Cr1 | reverse complement strand
CCGAAGCCGCCACCGCCAAAGCCACCGCCGGTGCCGCCGGTCGGAGTCCCCGTCCCGCCGCGCACCCGTCCCGTCGGAGCCGAGTCCGGTAGCACCACCATGTCCCCGGCGCCCAGCCCGTCGGTGATCTGTGTGACTCCGCCTGAGCTCACGCCCACGGTGACCGCCCGGGGCGTCTGCTTGCTCCCGGTCAGCTCGTACACCTGTGCTTGGGATCCGGTGTAGTGCAGCGCCGCGGTCGGTACGGTCAGGACGTCGGTCAGCTGCCGGACTATGATCTGCACCTGGGCGCTCGCTCCGAGGTGCAACCCGGCCGGGGTCCCGGTGACGTCAATGATGACCGGGTAGGTCGCCACCCCCGAGCTCTGGGTCGGTAGCAGTCCGACCGTGGACTACCGTCCCGAATACCGTGGTGGTGGCGCCGTTCGGCGTGATGACCGACTGGTTACCGCTCTTGATCTGGCCGATCTGAGTGTCGTCGACAGTTGTGGTGATCTTGTAACCATCGGAACCGACCACCACTACCTGAGCGGACGACGCCGACGTCGATGTGGTCGAGGCCGAGCCCGACGTCGACCCGCCGCTTCCGCCGCCCCCGCCGCTTCCGCCGCCGGACGCGGTAGTGCCACCACCGGAGACCTGTTGGCCGACCGTCAGGTTGACGGCCGCGACAGTACCGGCGATCGGCGATGTCAGGATCGCCTGTGCCAGCGACCGTTGCGCCGCGCCCAGCCCGTCCTGTGCGGCCGTGATCGTCTGGTTGTCCGCGTTCAGCTGGGCGTCCGACGCCCCGGCGGTCTGGTCCGCGGACAGGCGGGACTGACTGGTGGCCACACTGGCCTGGGCCTGCGCGACCGATGCCGCCAGGGCGGCCGAGTCGACGGTGGCTAGCGCCTGCCCCGCCGTAACCTGCTGACCGACCGTGACCGAAACTGCGGTGACCTTACCTGATACGCCAAAGGTCAGGTCCGCCTCGTGGGCGGCCTGGATGACCCCGGTAGCCGAAACCGCCTGCCGGATCGTCCCGAGACTTGCCGCTACCTGACGTGGACTGCTGCCGGTGGCCGACGACGAGACTGCCAGGCCGACCGCGATCGAACCTGCGACGATGACAACGGCTGCCACCGCCCCCAGGGCGAGCATCTTCCGTCCGATCCGCAGGCGCGCGCGCCGTACGTGCATCCACTCCTCCGAAAGCCCCGGCGGGTGAGGCGACCCGCCTACGCGTGTCGGGATGGGCACGACTTGGCGCCGATCTCGATCACTGTCCCTCAGCTTCGCGGAGGAGTCTTGGTATTTGCTGAGAAAATCCGGTGGAACTCCTGACCAACGGCTTTCCGCTGTCCATCGTGGGCGGATCCGCACACGCCATTGGGAGTCAGTTTGGTCTGCGTTTCGCTTGGTAGATCTTTCGGCACGGATGTCGCGCGCCCGGCAGCCCTATCGGGGGACCACCCCGCAGGCACCCGAACCCCGCCGGATTCGCGTCACCGCGCTCACGCGTCGTGCGGCGCCACGACCGCACGGTCCACCGTCACGATCGGCGGGTGCGAGCTGTTCGGCCGCTGTGAGCCGTTCGCGGAGCCGTCGGGCGCTTCCCCGGGCCCTTTCCCACTACACGCGAATGCGGAGCCGCGTCCACAGAAGTCGTGAGCACGGGCGGCGCCTGGCTGTGGGGTGCGTCAACGTACGGTGCGTCA
>NZ_CAUVXO010000160.1:2734-7101 GCF_963555865.1 Protofrankia sp. Cr1 | reverse complement strand
GCTGGACGCTGCCACGTCCTGGACTCGATAGCGGGCTGTGGTGACGAAAAAAGCGACCGTGATGCCATAGGCGTACTCCATCTCATCCGAATCTCATGCCGGTCAAAAGTGGAACGGCTTTAAGAGCGCCCGGCGTACAGGCACCACTCGCGCAGCCATCTCCGCAGCGAGAACGCCAAGAACAACCTGCCAGCAGGACAGAGACTTCTAGTTTTCTATCCGTAACCGCCCGGCACGGGCCTGCGCCCGTCACCTTCGACGACGACTCTGCACTCGCGCAGCTCTGCGCTAGCGTGACTCCCAGCCTAGCCCAACTTCGACCCAATGTAAGCTTCTACGGGTAAGCTCGTACGGGCGCAACCCTGCGTCACCGCCGAGTACTCTACGAACCCTACCAGACCCGGCGCGGAGAGGCACCTTTGTCCGAAGGTGATCGGGTGCGACGCCCACACCGATCGGGCCCGCAACCGGATCCGACATCGGGCGGATGTGACGATAAATGTGCTACACGGGGACGTACTTGACATACGAGGCGCTCAAGGCGTACTTTTCGTGCACGGAGAGGATACCGATCAACATCATCACGACGACTCCGGGACGTCGACTGCTGCCCGATGGAGCCAGCTGCCGCCCAGCGCACTAGCGTTTCCCGCCGGACAGTTCCTTCGCTGACAAAGGATCATCCCTGGCCGTGGCTGTACGTGTGTGTAGCTTGTGTGGCCACCAGAAGTGCCATCCTCGCAGTGCTGCCAGAGTGGGCACGATTCTGGTGGCAAGGACGTTTGCGGCCAACAGCACGCCCAGGGCGACGGCCAAACCGATTTCCTCCAGCAGCTGGATCCCGGTCAGGAGCAACGAGGCGAATGTGCCGGCCAGGACGAGAGCGGCGGCCGACACAGCGGGTGCCCCGTGCTCGATGGCGAGGCGGGCTGCGCTCCTGGGTCCTTCACCTGCATTGAATTCTTCCCGCAGGCGCGATGCAATCAATATATTGTAATCGGTTCCGATCGCCATCACAAACAGGTAGACGATGATCGGTATCGTGAAGTCGAGCCCAGTGAAACCGAACCCGTCCAGGAAGACGAGCACAATGGTCCCGAGCGTCGCCGCATAGGTGATGATGACGCCGGCAAGGAGATAGATCGGGGCCACGATCGTCCGGAGCAGAAGAGCGAGAATGATCGCTACCGCTACCAGCGCCAGTGGAAAGACATGCTTCATGTCGTTACGCAGCGCGGCACGGACATCGACCAGCTGTGACGTCGTCCCGCCCACCAGCACCGTCGCGCCGGGGATCGACCCGTTCGCCGTGGTCCGGACCGGACCCGCCACGTTGTCGATGGCGGAGATCGAGTACGGATCGTCCGTCAGGAGCACCTGAATCATCGCAGCCCCGCCGTTCGGGGTGTACTGGGGCGGCACGACGGTCGCGACGCCGGTGGTCCTTGCCAGCGCTGCTGAAAGGGCGTTCACCTCGGTATGGGCCGGCGGCGCCGGCGAGGTCACAAAGACCTGGGTTGGTCCAAGATACCCAGCTGGAAATGCCGCCGCCATGGTGTCGTACGCCTGCTGGGAGGGCGTGTCGGACGGCAGCTCAGCCAGCTGGTTGTAGGTGGTTTTGTAGCCGAGCGTCCCGAACGCCTGCACAATGAGCGCCCCACCACTGACTCCGAGGACCACAGCCGGATGCCTGGCCACCCGCCCACCGATCCGCTCTGAACGGGTGCGGTGTCCCTCATCCGCCGGCTTCGGATACGCGGGCCAGAACAGGTGAAGCCCGAGGATGCTCATGATGGCCGGCACCAGGGTCAGTGCTGCCAACAGCATCAGCGCGACCCCCACGATGAGGCCGGGTGCCAGCGTTCGGAGCGACTCCAGGCTGGCGACCAGTAGTGCGGCGAACGCGGCCATCACGGTGGCCGCCGCCGATGTGATGACCTCACCGACCCGGACCACCGAATAGCGGAGGCTGGCGAGCGCGCCGTCACCCTTGGAAACACGCTCCCGATGACGGAACAGGAGGAAAACGATGTAGTCCGTACCGACTCCGAACATCACCACCAACAACAACGGTGCGAGCTCGGGCCCCACCACGAAGCCGAGCCAATCCGCCAGGTCCGCGGTGACGGCCTCCGCCATCTGATGGACGATACCGATGATCACTATCGGTAGGACCGCGATAATCGGGCTGCGGAACACGAATCCGAGCAGTAGGAGAATCAGAACCACGGTTGCGACGGTGATGATTTTCTCGGCATTCCGAAAAGCATTCGTACTGTCGACACTGATCGCTGCATTGCCGGTGAGGCCACCCTGTAGCCCCGATCCGGCGAGGAAGTCCGTTGTACGATCCCGCACGTCGGGGACGGCCGCGTTCGGGCCCTGCTCGCCGGGCTGGCCGGCGAAGACGACCTGGACGAGTTGGACCTTCCCGTCCCCGGAAAGGTGGGACGCCGAGGTCGTGACCGAGGTCACCGCTGGGATATGAGCCCCGCTGAGGGACGCGGCAAGTGCCGAGATCTTCTGCTGGTCGGACGTGGTGAGCACGCCGCTGTCGGTGCGATTCACCACGATGAGCCCGCTTGCGCCGGCCATCGCAGGAAAGTTCTCCTGAGCCACGTTCTCCGCCTGGACGGACTGGTAGGAGCCGGGCAGAAACGACGAGTTGTTGTTCGATGTGAACCTGGTCAGACTCGGCGACGGAATTATGATGAAGGCGGCAACCGCGACCCACGCCACTATGATACGCCACGGATGTGCGACGACGGCCCCGCCGAGTCTGTCGAACACCATTCCTCCAGGCGTTGGGCGCGACGACAGGCCGTCCGAATTGTTGATATCCGCCTCTGGCGCTGGAAAAAACAGCACCGCGGCCCCGCAGTGCTGATCGAATGCATCATGTTCGCACCGCACGAGCCGCTTTTCCACATCACCCGACAGCGCTCTGCCGCGTCACCCTCACCCTGACACAACGCCGACCTCGCCGCCATCGAGGAAAATGGATCAAGCCCGCTGGATGGTCGCAGCGGCGGCCCAGGCCGAGGGCGCGCCGACGGATCTCGCCCCGGTCACCCCCGGCCCCCACGCGTGACGACAGCGGGCGGAGCGAGGTGCGCTGGACCCCCGACACACCCGGAACATCAGCCGTGGGACGCATGTCACATTCCGGACAGCCTCGTGACCGCACACTATGCACATAGTGATTCTGTTACCACAGGGACGGCGGACACCGCTGGAGGGTGAGGAATCTGTGGACATCGGGGGACGCAGTGGCGCCGGGGTTGCCCTGCTTTCGAAGGGAACCGGGCTCACCCACATCACGGTCGGTCTGGGTTGGGATCCGGATCTCACCGGATCGACCGAGTTCGATCTGGACGCCAGCGCTATCGCACTGACCGCGGACGGCCGGGCACCGTCACGGGACTTCTTCGTGTACTTCAATAACCTGTCAAGCCCACTGAGTGAAATCGTCCACCGGGGCGACAACCTGACCGGCGAGGCTGACGGCGACGGATCCGGCGAAAGCACCGATGACGAGCAGATCGACATCCGTCTCGACCGGCTGTCCCGCAGTATCACCCGGATCGTCTTCCCCGTGAGCATCTACCACGCCGAAGACCGGCAACAGAACTTCGGCGATGTCCGCAACGCCTACATCCGGGTCCTCGACACGGACAGTGGCACCCAGGTCGCCCGCTATGACCTGACGACCCAGGCTGCCACCGAGACCGCAATGCTGTTCGGAGAAGTCGTCCGTGACGGCACCGGCTGGACGTTCCGCGCACTCGGCGAAGGCCGGGTCACCGGCCTGACGGGCATCGCGCGCGAATACGGCCTCGACGTCTGACCGACTGGCCCGCAGCGGCGGGTAGGGCGCTGATCAGTCCCGGTAGGCCGATCGGGCCGACTCCCTCCCCCGCCTCGCGATCTACGCACCCCAGCCCCATTCCTTGATCCAAAACCCTGGTGCCGGGCGCTCTGAAACCGTTCAGGATGCCAAGATGTCCGCATGACGCAACCCTCGCAAGATTCGATCATCGATCTGCCGATCTCCACCACATTCGATCTTCCCGGCTTTACCGTCGAGCGGACCCTGGGCCTGTGCTGGGGCCTGATCGTCCGCAGCGTCGGTGCGATCAAGGGCATCTCCGGCGGGTTACGGGCGCTTCGCGCCGGCGAAGTACCGCAGTACACCGAGGTCGTGGACGCGGCACGCCGCACCGCGCTGGAGCGGTTGGTCGCACATACGCGTGAACTGGGTGGCAACGCCGTTCTCGGCGTCCGCTTCGACTCCTCCGATGTCGGCAACGGCCTGGCGGAGATCGTCGCCTATGGCACCGCCGCAGTCGTACGACCAAACTGACAAC
>NZ_CAUVXO010000160.1:0-2259 GCF_963555865.1 Protofrankia sp. Cr1 | reverse complement strand
CCCCTCGGTGGTGGTGCCCCAGATCAGCCCGTTAGGCTGCTTGGAACCTCCGGGCGTGCGGGAGAAATCATGATCACATGTCCGTTGGCCGATGTACATCCGGTGCCGGGGGTGGGTCGCACCGCCCACCTGACCGAGTACCTGACCGAGCCGGGCTGAGATGACGGGACGTGTGGTGGACGAGCCGCCGGGTATCACTCGCGCGGACGCTGCGATGCCCGGTGCCGCGAATCTCGTCTCAAATCGGAGCATGCCTGTGCGGACGTATGCTGAGGCCCGCGTACCACGAGCATTGCGCCTGGCACTCATTGCCTTGTTGTGGGTTGCCGTTGTTGCCGCCTGTAGTGAGGGAAGCTCACCGTCAGGACCACCGGCGTCGACACCGACGAAGGCTCCGGGAACGGCGGCGGACGGCCCAGCACCGCAGGCAGCGCCGACCGGGGGAACCAGCGTCCCGACGCCGGCGAATGTGTATGCCTTTGACGGGGCGAATCAGCTCAGCCCGGCCGTTCGCGGCGCGAAACCGCTGATCTATGTCCCGAACAGCGACAGCAACACCGTCGACGTCATCGACCCGGCGACCTTCAAGGTGACCAATAGTTTTGTGGTCGGCCGTAATCCACAGCATGTCGTACCGTCCTGGGACCTGTCGACATTGTACGTGACCAACGACCTGGGGAACAGCCTCACCCCGATCGACCCAGCCACCGGAACGGTCAAAGGACCAAATATTGCGGTCGCGGACCCGTACAACATGTACTTCACCCCGGACGGCAGGTATGCGATTGTCGTCGCCGAAGCGCTTCGACGGCTGGACTTCTACGACCCGCACACCTGGCAGCCGCGGATGCGTCTACCGGTCGACTGTGCCGGCGTCGACCACATCGACTTCGCCGCGGACAACTCGTTCCTGGTTGCTACCTGCGAATTTTCCGGCAAGCTGGTCAAAATCGACCTGCGGACGCTTTCGGTCGTAGGCTACCTGACCGTCGGCGGCATGCCACAGGATATCAAGCTTGATCCCCGAGGTGAGGTACTCTACGTCGCGGACATGATGTCGAACGGTCTTCACCTCGTCGACCCGATACGTTTCCAGAAAATCGGTTTTCTGCCAACCGGCCAGGGCGCACACGGGTTGTACCCGAGCCGGGACGCGGCCGTGATGTACGTGTCGAACCGCGGCGAAGGCTCTATCTCCCTCGTCGACTTCGCGACCCGTCAGGTCCGGCAGAAATGGCAGATCCCCGGCGGCGGAAGCCCGGATATGGGTGGGGTATCCGCGGACGGGTCGGTGTTGTGGCTGAGTGGACGCTACAACAGCGAGGTCTACGCGATTTCGACCAGGGACGGGAGCCTGCTGGCACGGATCAAGGTCGGTCCGGGGCCGCATGGTGCCTGTGTCTGGCCTCAACCGGGCCGTTACTCGCTCGGTCACACCGGCATCCTGCGCTGAGCTGCCCGCTGTGCTCGTTGTCCGTTTCTCGACGGCCCGTCACCGGTTCTATCCCGGGGGTGACACATCGGGCTGGTCGTCGGTGACACGATTGTGCCGGCGGCGGTAGAGGTGCACGGCGAGCAGGCCGCTGGCAAACACGGCGAGCAAGCCGGTTGAGGCCCATCCGGCCGCCTTCTCGACGCTGGCATAGGACGCGCCGGCGACGTAGCCCAGCAGGGTGAACCCAGTTCCCCAGACAATACCGCCGGCCGCGTTGAAGACGAGGAATCGGCGGTAGGGCAGCTGGGACAGACCGGCCAGGCCGGGCATGACCGCGCGCAGGAACGCGGTGAAACGGCCGACGAACACCGCCCGCCCGCCACGGGTCCGAAGGTAGGCCCGGGCACGGTCTATCGCCGGGCGGCGGTGCCGTAGGAATGGCAGGGCCAGGATCCGTTCGCCGAAGTGTCTGCCCACCTCGTAGCCGACCGAGTCTCCGAGGATAGCCGCGGCGATCACAACCGCGACCATGCCGCCGAGGTTGACCACATGCTGGCTCGCCAGCACCCCACCGAGTACCACCGCGGTCTCGCCGGGCAGCACGAATCCAACGAAGAGCGCGGCCTCGGCAAAAGCAAGAGCACCGACGATGGCGTAGACGGCCGGTGCGGGTAGGACCAGCAGGTGGTGGAGCAGAGTCGTACCCGGCGTCGCGGTGAGCGTCGCCGCCACGACGATCGGGGCCATGCTCATCGGGGCCGTGATTGTCGGGGCCATAGTCATCAAGGGTATGGCCATCGATGGTATGGCCATCGATGGCATGG
>NZ_CAUVXO010000159.1:8519-11721 GCF_963555865.1 Protofrankia sp. Cr1 | reverse complement strand
GATGGGCAGCAGCCGCCGTTGCAGCAGGGATGTCCGGTGGGACAGCAATAGTTCCCGCAGTCGACTGGATAGCCGGAAAGACAGCAGCCGTCGCCGCTGCAGACATAGCCGGGAGCGCAGCAGTAGGTGGTGCAGCACGTTGCCCTGGACGTGCAACAGTAGTTCCCGCAACATGTTCGGCCGGACGCGCAGCAGTGACCGCCACAGTCAACCGGATACCCGGTGGGGCAGCCGCTGCTCGCCGCCTGCTTCACGGCGTAGTCCACGGCGTTTTTCGCCAGCTCCTTGCCTACCTCTTTGGCTACCTCCTTGCCCACCTCCGCCAGCTCCCTCCTCACCGCGGGGTTTCCGCGTAGCGAGGAGCACCCCAGGACGAGGAAGGAGGTGCAGCCGATCAGCGTGGTTAACAGTTCACGCCGTCCTGTTATCTTCATCCTCAGGGCTCCCGCGAGCTCGTCACGAGGCGCGGGGCGGCCTTGGCTGGCCGTGAGCGCCGGGTTTGCCCTGCTCGCTCCTGCAGGGCCGGGCGAGACGCCTCCCGCGAAGACCCGGTGTCCGGATTTCGGCCGAGGGGTCGCCTCGAGTTGAGGATGCAGGCAGCGCCGAGAATGGGCAAGATGTTGGCTGTTGCCTTTCTGGACGGGTATGGGAAACTCGACATATGGGGGGCTGCGCGCCGGGTTTCGGCGCTGAGCTGCGTCGTCGGCGAAAGGCCGTCGGGCTGTCGCTGACCGAGCTGTCCGCGATGCTCCACTACAGCAAGGGCTATCTGAGCAAGATCGAGAATGATAGGAAGGCGCCGAGCCCTGAGCTGGCGCGCCGTTGCGACAGTGTCCTGGGCGCCGATGGAGCGCTACTGGTTCTGGCACCGGGACGACGGTCCTACCTCCGGCGGCGAGTCCGAGACGATGCAGCTGGTGAAGGGTTGACCGACGGGTACCGCCTCCCGGATGCGGCGCATTCTGCCGCACGGCGCGACGAGGCCGGGTGCGTGCCGCTCGGCCCCGGCGTGACGGTCACAACGCTCGCCGCGGTCGGGTTGGCTGCTCAGCACGACCGGACCGCGGCCGGATTCCAGGCGATGTTCATCCAGGTGCGTCGGCTCGGCATGACGATAAGCCCGGCGCTGGTACTGCCGATTCTTGCCGCGCAGATCAAGGTCCTGCGGGAGCTTGCATCCGCCGCCGACGGGAGCTCGCGACGTCGCCTCCTGCTGTTGGCCGCCCGCTATGCGGAGTACGCCGGGTGGATGGCTCAGGAGGCGGGGGATGACCGGGCAGCCGGGTGGTGGACGGACATGGCCGTCGGGTTCGCGACCGCGGCCGGAGATCGTGACCTGGCGTCCTACGCGCTGGTTCGGCATGCGCTGATCGCGCTGTACCGGCGCGACGCTTGCCGGACGGTCGCATTGGCACGCCGTGCGCAGTCCCACCGCGAGGTGGCACCCCGCGTGCTCGGTCTCGCCGCGCAGCGTGAGGCTCAGGGCCACGCCCTGGCCGGTGACTACGACGACTGCCAGCGCGCACTCGAACGGGCGCGGGACCTTCTCGCCGTGGCGGGACCCGATGGTTCTGGCCTGCCCGTCCTCGGGTCGTCTACGGTTCCCGACAGCGTCGACATGGTCACCGCGTGGTGCCTCTACGATCTGGGGCGCCCGCAGCAGGCCGTCGACATGCTGCAGCAGGAGCTCGCCCGGGTGCCGGCTACGGCGGCACGGGCAAGGACGCGCTTCGCGGTGCGGTTGTCCATGGCCAGGGCGGCGGTGGGCGACCTTGACGGGTCGTGCGCAACTGCGGCCGGAGCCCTCCCCACGGCGGCGATCGTCGACTCGGCCACGATCCGATTGGACCTTCGCGACCTGGCCCGTGTGTTTGCTCGGTGGCCCAGGCACCCCGCCGTGGCGGCGCTCTCGCCGCAGCTGGGTGGCGTGCGCAACCGTCCGGCACCCGGGCGCTGAGTCAGGTTCCCCGCGAAGTGGCCGCTGGCGTGTTGCGCATATTCGTCAACTATCGGGGGACCGGCAGCGCATGGGCGGTCCTGCTGGATCGGGAACTGTCCGCCCGGTTCGGGCCGGAGAACGTCTTCCGCGCCAGCCGCTCTATTCGACCGAGCGAAGACTTCGCTGACCGGATCCTCGGAACCGTCCGGCGTTCATCGGTGCTCCTCGCCATTATCGGGCCGGACTGGCTGGACGCCCGGAGTCCGGACGGCAGGCGCCGCATCGACGACGAGAAGGACTGGGTGCGTCGTGAGATAGCCGAAGCTCTTGCCTGGAATGTCGCGATCATTCCTGTGCTCGTCGACGACGTCCCCCGTCCCGTCGCCGCCGAGCTTCCGCCCGAGCTGGCTCGCCTGGCCCGCTGTCAGTATCTGCGGCTGAACCACCGCAATGCGGAATATGATCTTGCCCGCCTCGTCCAGGAGCTCCACAGCCTCCCGCCGGGACCGTCGACTGCGGGCGGTCCCGTCGAGAGCGGCCCTGCCTTGGTCGATCCGGACCACAGTAGGGCTGATCCGGACCACAGTAGGGCGGGTCCGTCCGACCGGAGGTCCTCGTCGGTATGGCGGCGCAAGCCGGGCGCCTTTCAGGCAGCCTTTGCGTCGCTGGCGGTTATTGTGGTTGCCGCCGTGGTAGTGCTCACGAGCACGATCGGCGGATCCCGCAGCAATGGCGGCGGCACTTCTCCGGCGTCGGAGATGACAGCGGACCGCGGCATTGACGGCACCGCCGGGGTATCCGCCGGGGTCTCGGCTGAGCCAACCCTGGGTGACCTGCGCCCCGGGCGACGGGCCGAACTGGGCCCGGAGGACCATCTCGACGTCGAGACCGGCGTGGTGGGCAATGCGGTCGGCGGCCTCGACCTGTACTTCCCGACGGAGGGCAGCCCGATACAGTCGAACCTGATCGGGGCAGTGGACCCCGCTGTGGTTGCGCCCCTTGCGGCTGGCGGCCTCGCAGGCTGCGCTCATGCCTTGGACGCCTATCGGTACACGACCATCAATCTGAAGGCGACCGGCGTCGGTGGATCCTTCTGCGTGCGAACCGTGGAAGGAAACACCACGATGGCCACAATCATCTCGTACAGTCCGGTAAACCCGCAACGGCTGATCCTGGAACTCACCACCCAGTAACCTTTCTGTTGGATAACCGGGCGCCCTCAATCGGTCAGGTCGTCTTCCACCTGCGAATGGGAACGAGATG
>NZ_CAUVXO010000159.1:7454-8122 GCF_963555865.1 Protofrankia sp. Cr1 | reverse complement strand
CTGCTACGACCTCGGCGATCGGCGGAATCGGGGCATCTGGAAACACCCCGCACCACCCCGCGCCACCCAGCATCCCGGCAGTGCGGTTGACGTCAGGATGCCAGCCACTTGTCGAATGAAGACCTGTCGGTGACGTCGGCGGGACTGCCTCTCCGTTGGGTGCGGAGGGTCTGGACGTAGCCCCACAGGGCGTCGGCCTCGACCCATTCCTGCTTTGTCGCGACCCTCAGCAGGTGCCAGGTCCTGACGACCCGGATGCCGTTCTGGGCGGCGAGCCGTGCGGCGGCGTTGTCGTCGGTGACGAAGAAGCCCTGCACGCGGCGACGGATCATGATTGCGAGTGTCTCGGCCTCACCGAGGTGCTGGTAGGGGCTGTCGCCTGGGCTCGTGAGTTTCTCGCGAAGGAGCCGCGCGTCCTGGAGTTCTGCCGCGTCCGGGGACCAGGGCGACCCGAAGATGTCCTTGGCGTTGGCTAACGCGCTGAGGCCGGGTCTCTGCGCCGACGAGTCGCATTCCGATGCCACGGTGGCGCACCAGTGGCCGTTGCCGTTCGCCAACCGCTCCAGCAGATCCATACGGTTGATGATCGCAAAGTTGATCAGGACGGTGTTGTCCGGGAACAGGAGCACGGCCACGGTTCAGAGACCAAGCGCCATGGCGAGATCATT
>NZ_CAUVXO010000159.1:5779-7046 GCF_963555865.1 Protofrankia sp. Cr1 | reverse complement strand
GACGTCCACGTCGGGCACTGTGGGGATGTCGACTTCCAGCGCATCGGGATCGATGCCGAGCATCCAGGCGAGCGTTCCCTTGCCTAGGACCCCGGATGAGATCCCTGTGAGGTGCGCCTCCTGGAGGGAGAGGGGGAATCGACGCTGGGCGGCCGCGTCCATGCGTAGGGTGATCTCGTCCTCGCTCGAGTCGGACGCCCAGTAATGGCGCAACAGTCGCTGGGTCGTCTGTCCGGCCCAGGTCCGCACGACTGTGGGCAGGTGGCCGTTCAGAGCGTTCAGGCGGCGGGCGAGGGCGTCGGTGGACACTCCCCACTGCCACACGAGCCCAGCCAGCCCGACGGCGTCCAGGTGCTCCCAGTCGATCGCGGCGAGCGACTCGCGGGGGAGCAGAAGGTCCGCGGCGAACGCGTTCGCCGCCGCTTCGTGCCTGTCCCGCTCTGCGTCGGAGAGCTCCTGGTCGTGGTGGCCCCCGACGAGGTGGCCCAGCTCATGCGCCATCGACCAGTTCTCCCGGAACCAGTTCCCGGTCGCCGGGAGCGCGATCACGCGGTGCCCACCTGCGGTGAACGAGTACGCGGTGGACAGGTCGGCGACCCGCACGACATCGACGCGGAGCCGGGTCTCCAACTGTTCTGCGAAGGGCCGCACGAAATTCTCACCCAGCGCCGATCTGACGTCATCGGGGCTCTCCGGAAGGGCCGGTGCCTGCTGCGGTTCGGGGTAGGTCTGCCGGTACGCGAGGGCGATGTCGCGCAGCACCTGCTCGTCGGCATCGCGTCCGGGTATGTCCCGATGACCCGTCGCGTGGTCGAACCTGTGACGCGCGGCGACGACGAGCCGATGTGGGTCAGACTTTCCGGTGATCAGCCAATGGATGTCCGCATTCAGCAGGTCGGCCAGGCGCGCCAACTCGATTGAGGAGAAGGCACGCTTGCTGTTCAGAGCACGCGAGAACGCATCGGGAGTCATCCCGATGTTTTCTGCGATGTCCCGGTGTCGGGTGGTGGGACGGACCCGCGCGATGTGCTCCAGCATCCGGTCGCCGATGCTCTGCATGGGAGCATGATATCTGTACTGTTGGGAAAATCCCAACCGAACGCGCCCGTTGCTCACACTGGTGAGGCGCGACGATCAAACGGCGGGAGGACACCCTTTCGGACCTGGCGAACCGGCCGTCGGCTGCATGATCGTGGTGGTAGGCGACGTCTAGCTTGAGAGAGATACGTCGATGCGGACGACCGGCACCACGAGGCGTGCGTGGAGG
>NZ_CAUVXO010000159.1:4524-5379 GCF_963555865.1 Protofrankia sp. Cr1 | reverse complement strand
TGGCCTGGACGGTATGGCGGGACCGGTGGGGCAGGGTCTGGCGCCCGAGGCCGGGATGGCGGCGGTGGAGTTCGCGTTCACCCGCGTCGGTGTTGACTGGGTCATCTCGATCTGCCACCCCGACAACATCCAGAGCCGTCGGGTCATGGAGAAGGTCGGGCTGACCCTGGACAGCGAATGGTCGCTACACGGCAGGCCGAGCGTGATCTACGCCATCAACCGTGCCGAGTGGGAGACGCGTACCGGCGGCTGTGACTCCGCGCGGTCAGCTCCCGGCCAGCTATGATGTTGCTATGACGGAGATGCCGCTTCCCGAGGGCGAACGACTCACCGAGGTCGCCCGCGAAGCTGCCGTGTCAGGACAGGTCGTGTTCCTGACCGACCGGGGCCGCCGGCTTGCCGCGATCGTTCCGGCCGGCCTGGCGGAACTACTCGAACGTGTTGGCGGGACGTCGCCCGGTCGGCGGGTTCTCGCCGCGCGGGCCGCGGGCAGGAGCGGCCGTCACGACGTCTCCGAACGAGTCGAAGAAATCCTGCGCAGTGAGGCGGCGTCGTAGCGCTTGTCGTCGACGCGGGTCCGCTCTACGCCTACGTCGATGCGGACGACCAGCACCACGAGGCGTGCGTGGAGTTGCTCGAGACCCATCCAGGTCCGTTGGTGGTCCCCACCCTCGTGATCACTGAGGTCGTCTACCTTTCTGCCTGAGCCTGCGGGCAGCGTCGCCTGCCTCGGTCGGTCAGGCCGGTCAGGCCGGTCAGCGGTTGTCGGCGATCACGTGCCCGGCGGCGATCGTGAGGGTGACCAGGTCGGCGGACAGCGTCCGCAGCGCGATGCGGCCGGGTGCTGCGAGCATG
>NZ_CAUVXO010000159.1:0-4383 GCF_963555865.1 Protofrankia sp. Cr1 | reverse complement strand
CAGAGGTCGGCTGGCGCGCCCGGGACGATCCGTCGCGAGGGCCCGCCGGGTCGGTCTGCGTCGCCGAGGTACAGGGCGAGCGCGGTGGCGGCGTCAACCGCTTCGTCCAGGCCGATCGGGCTGCCGGCCGCCGTGCGCCGGGTCACCGCGGCCCGCATCGACGACCATGGGTCCGAGGTCGCCGAACGGAGCGTCGGTGCCCGCGGCGACGGCGACTCCGGCGCGGCGCAACCCCGCGCAGCGGTACAGCCACGGCAGGTCCTCACCGTCGACCTCGCGCAGGTACTCCTCGCCGCGTTCGGCGATGAAATGCGGCTGGGTGACGACGGTCAACCCGCGCCCGACGAGCTGATCCAGCAGATCGGGTGGGATGATGGCGCCGTGCTCGATGCGGTCACCCGGGTGAGCGGCCCCCGGTTCCCCGCCTGCGGCCTCGAGGACGGCGAGGGTGAGGACGAGGGCGGCGCGGGTCACGCAGTGCACGGCCACCGCCCGTCCGGCGGCCCGCGCACGACGCACGAGCGCAACCAGCTCGTCGAACTCGACCGGCTCACCGTCGTCAATCACGATCTTCACTGGTCCCAGCCGGAGACGCGGGTGGGCTGGCGCCGCGAGCTCGGGGCCGCCGGTCAGGGTCAGCCGTTGCGGGAGGTCACCGCGGGTCACGGCAGCGGTGAGCAGTTCGACCTCGGCCGGTCCGGTGCCGACGGTGGCATCGGTCACGCCGGTGACGCCGAACCCGGCCAGCCCTCGCCCGACGGCCGCCAGATCAGGTGTCGGCGATGGCGGAAGGCGCTCGCGCAGCCAGCCGTCCAACCGGAACAGCCGGCCGTCGGGACGTCCATCCGGGCCGCGTCCTGCTCCGGGCGGTGCGGCGGCAGGCGCGGCGCCACGAGCGCCGGCATGATCGTCGATGCGGATCGCGGCGACGGCGGCGGAGTTGAGCATCCACAGTGCCCCGGAGCGGTGCTGCACCCGCACGGGAACGTCGGCAACCATGGCGTCGAGATCGGCTCTGGTCAGCGCGCCGGCAACGCTGTCGTGATAGCCGACGCCGCGGATCCAGCCACCGGGTTGGACCGTTGCTGCGGCTGCGGCTGCGGCCGCGCTCGCGCGCAGGGCCGCGGCCAGTTCCTCGCGGTTGCGCACGGCCGGCGGACCGCAGCGCACCGAGCCGTTGGCCGCAGCCACCGCGAGTAGATGGATGTGATGGTCATGCAGGCCGGGTACGAGCATCCCGCCACCCGCCTGCACGACACGTTCGCCGGGTTCGCGGGACAGCTCCGGGCCGACGGCGGCGATCCGGTCACCGCGGAGCCGCACGGACATCCCGGATCGTCCGTTGATTTCGGCGTTGCGGATCAGCATCGGGTCACCCCGGTCGGGATCCGGCCAGCTCCGCGAGGACGCGCGCGGTGTCCGCGCCCAACGTCGACGCAGTGCCGGGCGGCGTTCGGTGGCGGGGCAGTAGCACGGGCGCCCGGGCGCCGGCGGCGTCCACGAACCAGCCGCCGGTCCTGTCTCCGTCCAGACCGGGGCCGGAGTCGGAGTCGGAGACGGAGACGGGAGACCACCGGGCGCCCGGGTCGCGTCGGGGGAGTCTCGGACGGGTCCCGAGCAGCGAACCCGCCGCCTCCCGCAGGGCGATGTCGACATGATGGCCGCCGCCGCCGACCACGCACGCGAGCGCCGCGACCGCCGCGTACAGGCCGGTCACCGGGTCTGCGACGGCGTCGGCGAGGAACATCGGCGTCCCGTCCGGCCCGACCGCGACCAGGCCGGCGGCGGCCGCGGCGTCGTCACCGAAGGCCACCCGCTGGCACCACGGGCCGGTCCGGCCGTATCCGGTGATGCTCACCCAGGTCAGCGTCGAATGCCGGGCGAGCAGCTCGGCCGGGTTGATACCGAGCTGGGTCAGCGCCCGCGGTCGGGACGCCTCGATCACCACGTCGGCCCGGCCGATCAGCCGGATGAGGGCCGCCCGGCCCTCGGGCGTGTGCAGGTCCAGCGCGACGCTGTCGTGGCCGGCATGCAGCAGGTCGAAGAACATCTTCGGCCCGGACCGCGCCCCGTCCGGACGCCGGACGCTCTCGACCTTCACGACGCGGGCCCCGGCGAGCCCCAGCAGATGCGCGCACAAGGGGCCGGCCCACAGCGACGACAGGTCGACGACGAGGATCGGTTTCGTCGACGGGACGGGTCGGTGGCCGGTCCCGGGCGGTACGCCGCCGATCGGTATGCCGTCGAGGAGGAACGGGGCGAACGGGAAGCGCTGGCCACGGGCGCGGGCCTGTTCGTCGCGGGCCGCGGACTCCGGCTGTGCGACCTCGGCCACGGGCAGGCCGAGCAGCTGCCCCTGGCTGACCACACAGCGGGCGGACAGCCTGGCGAACGCGGTCGTGACCGCATCCCATGGCCCCACCGGATGGTTCTGATAGTGATCATTGCCGGCGATCGACAGCCACGCCGGCAGCAGATCCAGGTCCGAAGCGCGGGCCAGGTTCACCGCAACCCAGCCGTCCCGGGTGGGCAGCAGGCGGGCGCCGCCGCCGGCCGAGCGAGGTCCGCCGCGGGTCAGCCCGCTGATCGCGGCCCGTTCGCCGAGCAGCGCCCCGGCGTCCACATCCACTCGCTGGCCGCGTGTCGCCGCGAGCAGCCGGAACACCGCCATGGCGCCGTCCAGGCGCTCCATGATCGCCACGTCGGGCGCGAGCGGTGCGCCGTCCGCCGGACCCGTCAACGCCATGGCGCCCGATCGTGCCCAGGCCAGTGCCGATGGCGGATCCACCGTCGGGGCCGGGTCGATCACGTCCGCCGGCGGGTCCTCGGCCGCCTGCCGGTGGACGACCGTCGCGCCGAGGCCATGCAGCAGTTCCCGCGCGGCGAACCACATCCCGGCGCCGCCCTGTTTTTCCTGCTGTAGGTCGGTCGGGGCGGCGAGGAAGGTCAGCCCCGCCAGCGGGAGGCCCACCGCGCCACCTCCCATCCGGATGCCCGTCTGGAGGCTATCGGGAGCCTGGTTGTCCCCGCATCCACCACCGGCTCACCGGCTACCGTGTGCCCGTGCCGCTCCCGTCCGGTTCCCAGCCAGCATCTGCCCAGCCAGCATCGCTCAGCCCGGTACCACCGGTCGACCTCTTCCCGGTGGACGTGGCGGCAGACCTGGTGGACGCGGTGTTACCGGCCGATCTCCTCGACGTCCTCGGCGGCGTGCCGCTGCTGGCGCTTGAGTTGACCGACACCGATTCCCCCGAAATGACCGCGGCGCTGGAGCGGTTGGTCTGGGCGCGCCCGCCGGTCGTGATCGTCGGGGTGATCGATGGCGGGAAGCTGCCCACCGGCCTCGCCGTGGGCGCGCCGGATGTCCTGCTCACGGCAGGCCCGGGGGAGATCGCGACGGTGGCCGCGCGGGAGGGAACGCCCGGTGCGGGTGCGGTCGAGGTGGACGACGTCGGCGCTGCGTTGGCGAGCCTCACCGCGAAAGTCCGGGCAAACCCACGTGCCGCAGTCACTCTTGCCGGTCTGCTGCGGCTGACCACGGGGTTGTCCCCGCTCGACGGGCTGGTCGCCGAATCGCTGGCGTATTCGACGCTGCTGGCTGGGCCGGAGTTCGCAGCCTGGCTCGCCCGGCGTGGCCCGATGCGCCACCGCGACAGCGCCGAGCCGGTGCGGGTGCGTCGGGTCGGCGGTCACCTGCGCCTCACGCTGAATCGGCCCGAGGTCCGCAACGCCTACGACACCGCGACCCGCGACGCGCTCGTCGCCGCGTTGCGGGCGGCGCGGTCCGACAGGGGCGTCACCGAGGTCGTCCTGGACGCGGCCGGGCCGGCGTTCGGCAGCGGCGGCGACCTCAGCCAGTTCGGTACGGCGCCTGATCCCGCGACCGCGCACACCGTCCGGGTCGGCGCCAGCGCGGCCGCGGAGATCGTCCGGTTTCCCGGCCGGGTCAGCGCCCACGTGCACGGGGCGTGCGTGGGCGCGGGCATGGAGCTGCCCGCCTTCGCCGACCATGTGGTCGCGTCCCGGGACGCGGTGTTCGCGCTGCCCGAACTCGCGATGGGCCTGGTGCCCGGGGCCGGCGGCACGGTCAGCATCACCCGCCGGGTGGGCGCATCCCGGACCGCGTGGCTCGCCCTGACCGGTGCGCCCCTGGACGCGGTGACCGCTGTTCGCTGGGGCCTCGTCGACGAGCTTGTCGAGGTTTGATCCGAGGCTTGATCCGAATTTTTGGCAGGTGCGCGCGGACGTTTCGGCGCCTACTATGTGGACATCCTATTATCTGTTGTCCAACTACTGACGGCGGAGCGTACCTGCCGTGGTGCTCGGAGGTCAGACGGATGTGTGCAGCCGACCAGTCCGCCCTGCATGTGCCGACGAACCCGG
>NZ_CAUVXO010000158.1:0-10449 GCF_963555865.1 Protofrankia sp. Cr1 | reverse complement strand
GGGTTGGAAGGTGCGGCCGGCGACGTGCAGCGCCGGCCCGGCCAGCGTGCCGTCGGCCGTGAGGCGGGTGCGGGCGGCCTGGTTGAGCAGTTCGACGTCGTGGTGGGTTTCGGCCATCATGACGGGCATCGCCGGTCGTGGGTCCGCGGGCGTCCCCCCGTCGCCGGCGGGCTGCGGCCGGCGGTGCCCGTCGGTGTACCAGTCGTCGACGACGGCGGCCAGGAGTTCCTCGCGGCTGTCGTACAGGTCGATGCGGTTGTCGGCGGCGAGCTGGTGCAGGGCGTGCCGGGCCGCGCCGGGGGTGTGGTCGCGCAGGCCGGTGAGCGCGGCACGCACCGGGGCCATCGCCGGGCCGGCCTGGCGGTGTAGGACGGTGAGCGCGGGCACGTGCGGGGTGGTGGCGATCAGGTGGGGGAACCAGCCGCCGGCGCCGACGGCGCCGAGTTGGGCGGGATCCCCCAACGCGATGATCACAGTGTGGGTGTGGGTGGCGTGGCGTAGGAGCCGTTCGGCGTGGCGGGTGTCGACGTGGGTGGCTTCGTCGAGGATGAGGACGGTGCCGGCCGGCCAGATCGTGGCCGGGTCGTCGGCGTGGTCGAGCAGGGTGAGCCAGCCGGCGACGACCCGGGCGGGAACATGCAGCCGGTCGGCGAGTTGTTCGGTTTGCCGGCCGCCGTGGGCGCCGGCGATGACGTGGTAGCCGGCGTCGGTGAGGACGGCGGTGACCAGGCGCATGGCTTCGGTTTTCCCGGAGCCGGCGGGGCCGATGACCGGGCGGAGGAGATCGGGCGAGGTCAGGATCTGGCGGGCCAGGTCGACCTGCTCGACCGACAGTCGGGGCGATGACGGTCCGCTGTCGGCGGGTCCCGCGCGGTCCGGATCCGCGCGTGGCGCGGCCGCGGCGAGGAGCCGGTCCACGGTGTCGGGGGGCAGCAGCCGGTGGGCGGGGCCGCCGTGGTCGACGCGGCCCTGGCGGGCGAGGGTGAGCACGCTGTCCTCGGCTTCGAGCAGGCCGATCGTGCTGTAGACCGGTTCGGGTTGGCGGCGCCGGCGGGCCGCCACCGTGTCGACGTGGACGATCCGCGGGTCTGCGACCATTCCCTCGGCGATGGCCAGCACCGTCTCGGCGTCGAACCGGTCGCCGGCCCACGCCGCGACCTGCTGAACGATCTCCCGGGCGGTGAACGTGGGGCTGTGGGCGGTCAGTCCGGCCGCACCGGTCAACCGGTCCGCCAGCGTGGTGATCGCCTCAGCCGTCGGCGGGTCGATGGTGCGGTCGATTCGGGCACCGAGCGCCTGGACCTGCGCGGCCGTCCAGCCGGCTTCGGTGAGCCGGGCGTGTTGGGCGGCGCGGACCTGGGCGTCGGCGAGGACCTTCTTCGGCGCACGGGAGCCGCGTTGCGCCGCCGCCTTCGTCGCCGCCGACGCGGTGAAGCCGTCCCGGATGAGGGCGGCGAACTCCTCGCTGATCTGCCCGCTGCGGGTGGAGAACGCCTCCAGCAGCGGCCGGGGGAAGCCGGCGAGTTCGGCGACGCCGTTGCGGACCTCGGCCCAGCGCAGACCCCGGCGGCGGGACAGTTCGTGGCGCAGGACCGCGGCGCCGAGATAGCCCGCGGTCTTGACATGGGCGAGGAACACCTCGCCGTCCACCGCCCGCCACGCTATCCGCGCCGCCCCGGTCGCGTCGACGGCGGGTTGGCCGTCGTCGTCGAGGACGGGTACCGCGACCGCGTTCGCGACGATGCTGTGGATGTGCAGGTGGGCCTCGTCGCTGCGGGCGACCTCATGGCGGTAGGACGCGGCGGCCAGGCCCAGGCCGGGACGGTTACGGCCGTCGACCTTCCCGACGGTGGCATACCGTTCCAGGTAGCCGATCACCGCGTCCACGCCGGCGTCGAGCGCGGCGGCGATGTCGGCGCGCAGGGCGTCGTCGCCGAACGCCCACAGCAGGCTGACGCTTTTCGGGGCCGCGCAGGTCACGTCGAACCCCAGCACCACCGTCGGGGGTTCCCGTTCGGCGGTGAACCGGTCGACCTCGGCCCGGGTGACCAGCCACCGGCCCGACCCGGGCTCTTTGCGCGCCGCGAGCCGCTCCCCACCGCCGGGACGCTCCGCGGCCGTGGCAGCCGTGGCAGCCGGGTCCGCGGCGGTCGCACTGTCGGCGGCGGACGGCGTGTCGCCATGGTCGGCGGCCGCGGTGTCTGCGGCGGCGGTGCGTTCGGCGAGTCGCCGCAGATAGGTGACCCCGACGCCGGCGATCGCGGCCGCCTGCCGCAACGTCAGAAGATCGCCATTCTGCCCGGGTCCGGTTGTCGTCGGTGTGCCGGCGGTGGCCCGGCCGGCGGAGCCGGTCGCGGGTAGTACCGGCAGCCCGGTGCGGGCGTGTAACCCGCACAGCAGCCGCTGCAGATGCACGGCGTCGACCTCACCGCGTAGTCCCAGCAGTCCGGCGCCGCTGCCGCGGGCCCGGCCGCGCGCCGTCCCCTCACTGTAGTAGCCCGCCGGCCCCTGGCTGGCGGTTTCGGGGGCGCTTGGGGTGCCCTGGACGTAGTCGACGACCCGCCGGGCCGCCGCGGCGACACCGGCGAACTCCCGGGCCCGCAGTCCCAGTACTTTCACCGTCGCAATCACCACCCACCACCGGTCATGTCACGTCCTTTTCCGTCGCCGCCGATTTGCCGCGCTGCGGGAATCCGGCGGTCGGACTGACGTGCGGACACCCGCACCTGCGCTGTGTGAATCCGGGTGGGCCGACCGGAACCGGGGCCGGAACAATTCGGCCGGTCGCATCGCCAGGACCTGCCATCGCCACGCTCATCGCACCGGTCATCGCCGCAGGCCAACGCCACTGTCACCGCGGAAATCAGGGGTATTTCCCGAGGGTCGGCCTGGCCGTCGCGGACGGGCCGTGCGGCGACGGCGTGGCCCGCATGCCGGGATGCCGGTTGCGGATCCGCGGATGCGGCCGGGCGGACTATCGTCGGTGGCCGTGGACGAGCCGCCGATACTCGTGGGGTCCTCCGCCATCGCCGCCGTCCTCGGCGTGAGCCGCCAAGCCGTCGACCACCGGCTCCGGACCGATCCCCGCGCGCCGGTACCGGCCGCGACGGTGAACCGCACCGCCAGCTGGGGCGGGACCCGGGTGTGGTGGCGCGCTGAGGTGGACCGGTGGCTCGGCGGCGCTGACCCCGCCCGCTGGACCGTGCGACCCCGGCCGACCGGTTGATATTCGGCGGTGCCCGCCCGCTCCCGCTCCCGCTCCAACTTATGCGATCACCAGGAAATCGATCATGATGTGCTGTGCGTCGCGCGGTCACCGTGGTCTCAGATGATCAATGGTCTGTGTACCGCATGGCGCGGCACATCCAAGGTTGGTTGAACATGCGGTCCGAAGCAGCCCTCCGGTGCCCCGAAGACGCCCTCTGTGGGCTGCGATGACATGTCATCGCGGGCTTCCCGGAGCACCGAAACCGGGGTGCATAAAACGGCACCGGGTGGCACGAAATCGGTAAGGGACATATGACGGTGTCGCGCACAGCGCGACACCGTCGAGGAGCCTGCACGAATTGGCCGGCGTTCGCCGATGCGAACAGATTACTGAAGGCGCAGTCTCGCAAGACCCGGAGTTTCTCCACCAAGAGGGCGATGAGCGCGGTCCGGACCTACATCGGCGCGCAGGCGCTGGAGTTGCTGTAGTGAAGATCGGGAAAGTGGGTGGTAGCTCAAGATCGCCATCGTTCCCGCCAACCTTGAGCAGACCGCTGGCAGGGGCGCTGCGGGGTCGGGGGACTACGGTGTGGGAGCCGGTTCGACGGGTTTGGGGGGTTGCCGGTGGATGTCTTCGCGGTGCGTGATCGATTAGTCCGTGACTACGAGGAGTTCGTCCGCGGTTTCCTGACCATCCATGATCGGCGGGTCAGCGAGCACGTCGAGCGGGCTATCGCTGATGGGCTGCTGTGGCCGGAGGCGTGGCTGTCGCTGAATCCGGCGTTCGAGCCCGGCGGTGAGATCACTGAACTGGCGCGCGGCGGAACGGACGGGCTGCACCCCGGCTGTGCGGACATCTTCCGGATCGGGGGGCTGTCGATCCGGCTGCACCGCCACCAGCGTGACGCCGTCGAGTTGGCCCGGTCCGATGCGAGTTACGTGGTGACGACGGGCACCGGGTCCGGCAAGAGCCTGACCTATCTTGTGCCGATCGTCGACCACGTGCTGCGGGTAGGCACCGGAGGTGGGCTCAAGGCGATCGTCGTCTACCCGATGAACGCGCTGGCGAACTCGCAGTTCGATGCGCTCAGGGAGTTCATCGGTGATGACAAGCGGGTGACCTGCGCCCGGTACACGAGCCAGGAGGACGAGGCGCGTCGGCGGGAGATTCTCGCGGAGCCACCGGACATTCTGCTGACCAACTACGTGATGTTGGATCTGATTCTGACTCGGCCGGACGAGCGGCGGCGGCTGATTCAGCGTGCGAACGGCCTGCGTTTCCTGGTGTTGGACGAGTTGCACACCTACCGGGGCCGCCAGGGTGCGGATGTGGCGATGCTGGTGCGCCGGGTGCGGGATGCCTGCGGTAGTCCCTTGGTGCAGTGTGTGGGGACGTCAGCGACCTTGGCCACGGGCGGCACGCGGGCAGCGCAGCACACCGAGATCGCCCGCACCGCGTCGACGATGTTCGGTGTTGCGGTGGCCGCGGACCAGGTGGTGGACGAGACCCTGCGCCGGGCCACCGTCAACGTCCAGGCTGATCGCAACCGGCTCCGCGAGGCGGTGGCCCGCCAGGCGCCACCTGCCGATCTGCGGGACGACTCGTTGGCGAGCTGGGTGGAGACGACGTTCGGGTTGGCCGAGCAGGATGGTCGGCTGGTGCGGCAGCGTCCGCGTAAGGTCGCCGACGTCGCCGTCGAGCTGGCGGAGTTGACCGATCTGACGGCCGGGGACTGCGAGCGGGCGTTGCGGGAAACCCTGCTGGCTGGCAGCCGGCAACTCGACGCGTTCGGTCGTCCGCTGTTCGCGTTCCGGTTGCATCAGTTCGTCGGCAAGGGCGACACCGTCTACGTCTCGCTTGAGGCCGAGGACGTCCGGCACATCACCACCCGTCGGCAGCTTGCGCACCCGAACAGGCCCGAGGCGATCCTGGTTCCGCTGGTGTTCTGCCGGGAGTGCGGGCAGGAGTATCTGGCGGTCACGCGTCGCAATGGCCGGTTTGCGGTCAGCGGCAGCGCGAGTGGGGTCGAGGACGACGAGCACGGCGGCTACCTGTACGTGTCCACGTCGGATCCCTGGCCGCGGGGCCTCGACGGTGTGGCGGGCCGACTGCCCGGCTCGTGGCTGGCAGCCGACGGGTCGGTGCTGGCGAACCGGGCCAAGGTGCTGCCCGAGCCGGTGTGGGTCGCCGGGGATGGCCGGCAGCTCAGCGACGGCGATGACAGTGGGCTCCGGGCGGCGTTCGTCCGGTCACCGTTCCGGTTCTGTCTCAACCGTGAGTGCCGGGTGTCGTACGAGTCACCCCGGCAACAGGACTTCGCGAAGTTGTCGAGCCTGGGGTCGGAGGGTCGTAGCTCGGCGGCAACGGTACTCAGTTCGAGCCTGCTGCGGGCGCTACGAAGCCAGGATGGGCTGGAAGACGAGGCGCGCAAGTTGCTGGCGTTCACCGACAACCGCCAGGACGCGTCGCTGCAGGCAGGCCATTTCAACGACTTCGTACAGGTGAGCCTGGTACGCGCGGCCTTGCACCAGGCATGCGTGGCTGCCGGTCCGGCTGGTCTGACGCATGAGGACCTTGCAGGCGCGGTGGTGCAGGCACTGGCTTTGCCACGGGAGCGCTACGCGGTGGCTCCGCAGGCGAAGGGGTTCGCGCGGGAGAACACCGACCGGGCGTTGCGGCTGGTGGTCGAGTACCGGCTCTACATCGACCTGCAACGTGGCATTCGGATCACGATGCCGAATCTGGAACAGGCCGGTCTCCTGGTGGTCGGCTATCAGTCGTTGGAGGATGCGGCGGCGGACGGCGAGGTCTGGCGCGGCAGCGTCCTTCATCCTCTTGATGATGCTGACCGGGCCGGGTTGCTGCGGGTGTTGCTGGACGAGATGCGGCGCGGGCTGTCGTTGCGGGCGGACGTGCTCACGTTGGATGGATTCGAGCGGGTGCAGGCGCTGGCCAGCCAGCATCTGATCGAGCCGTGGAAGCTGGATGAGGAGCCGTTCGTAGCGGGCAAGCTGCTGCCTCGTCCTCGCCGTAAGGACGAGTCGCGCGCCGACCAGTTTGTCTCCGGGCGCTCCGCGTATGCCGCTTTCCTGCGCCGGGAGGTGGGCCGGCTCACCGGCCACGCCCTGTCGACCGACGACGCAGAGGTCGAGATCAACGGCATGTTGACGGTGCTGACCGACGAGTACGGCATTGTGCACCGGCTTGACGAGCCGCACGGCACGCCCGGGTACCAGCTCAATGCGGCGGCGCTGGTGTGGAAGGCCGGCGACGGGACCCAACGGGCGGCCGACCCGCTGCGGGTCACCGTGGGCGAGCAGGGGGGACGTCCGAACCGCTATTTCGTCGGGTTATACCGGGAGCGGGCCCAGGACCTGGCCGGGCTGGTGTCGGCGGAGCACACCGCCCAGGTGCCCGCCCTGGTTCGGGAGCAGCGGGAGAAGAAGTTCCGCAATGCGGAACTGCCGGTGCTGTTCTGCTCGCCGACCATGGAGCTGGGTGTCGACATTTCATCGTTGAACGCCGTCCTGCTCCGTAACGTGCCGCCGACCCCGGCGAACTACGCCCAGCGTTCCGGTCGGGCCGGGCGGCAGAGCCAGCCCGCGCTGGTCGTGACCTACTGCACCAGCGGCAGCGCCCATGACCAGTATTACTTCCGCCGTTCGCGGGACATGGTCGCCGGGTCGGTCAAGCCGCCACGGCTGGATTTGGCCAACGCGGACCTGGTACGGGCGCACGTGCAGGCCATGTGGCTCGCCGAGACGACCCGGGAGCCGCTGGGAAGCTCACTGGTGGACGTCCTAGACGCTGCCGGTGAGAACCCGAGCCTCGCGTTACGTCCCGAGGTGGTCGCGGCGATGTCCCACGAGGGGGCCCGGCGCCAAGCCCTCCAGCGTGCCCGCCGGGTGCTCGAGGACACCCCGGAGATCGCTGGGGCGCCGTGGTACGACGACACCTGGGTCGAGCGGACCGTGACCCGGGCGTTGGAGACGTTCGACCGTACCTGCGACCGTTGGCGGACGTTGTACCGGTCGGCGCAGGCCGAGTTCGCCGACGCCAACCGTGTGATCACTGATGTGTCGGCGTCGAAGGACGCGGTGAATGCCGCGCGGGCGCGCCGGAACGAAGCGGAAGCCCAGCTCGACCTGCTGCGCAACGCCGACACCTCGCTGGACCAGAGCGACTTCTACACCTACCGTTACCTGGCGTCGGAGGGTTTCCTGCCGGGCTACAGCTTCCCTCGGCTGCCGGTGTCGGCGTTCATCCCGGCGCGGCGTGGCCGGCGGCAGTTCGAGGGCGATTATCTGTCCCGGCCGCGCTTTCTGGCGATCAGCGAGTTCGGGCCTGGGGCGCTGGTCTACCACGAGGGCTCACGGTACGAGGTGTACAAGGTCGCCCGGTCGCTGCGCGGGGACGTGACTGCCGGGGCGCGGTTGGCGTTGGAGTCGGCGAAGGTCTGTGCGGGCTGCGGCGCCTTGCACGACCCGGCGGACGATGTGTGCACCTCGTGCGGGGCCCAGCTCGGCATGGCGTGGAACAACCTGCTGCGGATGACGACGGCGAGTACCCGCCGGCGGGAGCGGATCAGTTCGGACGAGGAGGAGCGGCGCCGCCAGGGTTTCGATATCCGCACCGCGGTGGCGATGCCGGTCGAGGGACCGGACCGCCGCGTCGAGGCGGAGGTGACGGCTGGCGACGGGACAGCGCTGGCCCGGCTGTCCTACGCCGATACCGCCACGATTCGCCGCATGAACATCGGGCTGCGCCGGCGCCGGACGAAGGAGGCGACCGGCTACCGGCTCGACGCGGCGACCGGCAGGTGGGCGGGCCGTTCCAACCAGCCCGCGGCCCCCCACGGCCCGACCGGCTCGGCGACAAGCGGCGCCGGTTCCAGATCCGGCGCCACCGCGATTGCAATGGGGGAGCTGGTGATCCCCTACGTGCAGGACAGCCGGAACGCCCTGATCATCGACTGGCGAACGTCAGCGTCGCCCCAGACTCTCGCCAGTTTCCAGTACGCCCTCAAGCGGGCGGTGCAGGTTGTGTTCAATCTTGAGGATTCCGAGCTTGCCGCCGAGGCGTTGCCGCACCTGGGCGACCGCCAACGCATCCTGCTTTATGAGTCCGCGGAAGGCGGCGCGGGGGTCCTGCGGCGGCTCCTGGACGACGGCCAGCTCGACACGGTCGCCCGATGCGCGCTTGACCTGCTGCATTTCGACCTGGACGGCGGCGACCGCGATGCGCCGGATGGCGTGAGCGAACGTTGCGCCAAGGCCTGCTACGACTGCCTGCTGTCCTACAGCAACCAGATCGAGCATGAGCTGCTCGATCGCTTCCTCGCGCTGCCGTTGCTCGTCGCGCTGGCCAACAGCTCCACCCGGGTGAACCGGCCAGCCGTCAGCCCCGCTGAGACAACGGTCGCAGGCCTCGTGCCGCCGCAGCCGCAGCCGGCCGCAGCAAGCGGGGACCGGGACGTGCCGCCGCAGAGCAGGGCTGCGGCGGTCGAGCGCTTTCTGGCGTGGCTTCGCGGTAACGGCTACCGGCTGCCGGACGCGGTGGCCGTGCTGGTTCCCGACGCGGACGCCCGACCGGACTTGGTGTACCGGCTGATGCACGGCGAAGTGGGGGTATTCGTCCGTTGTGACCTGCCGGCCGAGACGGACGACGAGCGCCGCGGCGACGAGGCGATCGACCGGCTGTCTTCGCTTGGCTGGGGTGTGGTTGAGATCGGCGACGAGGGGGAGTGGGCATCCCAGGTGGCGGAGCTGCCGAGCGTGTTCGGACCGGAGAGCGTTCGATGACCACCACCATGCCGCCGTCGGCGGCTTTCGCTCCAGGTGCCCTGGTGCGGGCACGCGGCCGGGAATGGGTCGTGCTACCCGGTAGCGACCCGGGCCTGCTGCTCCTTCGTCCTCTCGGCGGGGCAGCCGACGAGGTCGCCGGCATCCTGCTCGGCATCGAGCCGGTGGAGGCGGCCACCTTCCCGCCGCCGGACGCCTCCGACCTGGGCGACGCGGCCAGTGCCCGGCTGCTGCGCAGCGCCCTGCGGCTGGGTTTCCGCTCGTCCGGTGGTCCCTTCCGCAGTCTCGCCGGCCTGGCGGTCACACCCCGCTCCTACCAGCTCGTCCCGTTGCTGATGGCACTGCGGATGGACACGGTCCGGCTGCTGATCGCGGACGGGGTCGGGATCGGGAAGACGATCGAGGCCGGTCTTATCGTCGTCGAACTACTCGCCCAAGGCGGCGCCGGCCGCTTCACCGTGCTGTGCTCGCCGTCGCTGGCGCAGCAGTGGCAGAGCGAGCTGGCGGAGAAGTTCGCGCTGGACGCCACGTTGGTGCTGGCGTCGACCGCGGGCCGGCTGGAACGGGACCTGCCGCCGGGGGAGTCCCTGTTCGACCACCACCCGTACACGATCGTGTCGACGGACTTCATCAAGGCGACGCGGCGCCGGGAGGAGTTCCTGCGCGCCTGCCCCGACCTTGTGGTTGTCGATGAGGCCCACACCTGTGTGACCGCCGACCACGGCGGCCGTGCGGGCCACGCAGCCCAGCAGCGGCATTCGCTGCTGACGGGCTTGGCGGCCGACGCGAACCGGCACCTGCTGCTGCTGACAGCGACTCCGCACAGCGGCAAGGCAGCGGCGTTCCGGTCGTTACTCGGCCTGCTCGATCCGGCGTTGGACGACTTACCGGAAGACCTGTCCGGGCCGATGCGACGCCGCGACCGGGAGCGGATCGCCCGCCATCTCGTGCAGCGGCAACGAGCTGACATCCGGGCCTACCTGGATGAGAGGACGTCGTTCCCGGACCGGCTGACCACCGAGGAGGCCTACCGGCTCACCTCGGCCTACCGGGCGCTGTTCGACGACGTCCTCGCCTACGCACGGGAGACCGTCCGCGACGGCGGCGGAGGCCGGCTGAACCAGCGGGTCCGCTGGTGGTCGGTGCTGGCACTGCTGCGGTCCATGGCCTCCTCCCCGGCCGCCGCGGCGGACACCTTACGTAACCGAAGCATAACAGCAGATGCGGGCAGCATTGAGGAGGCGGATGCGCTCGGCGAAGCCGGCGTGTTCGACCTGACCGACGACGCCTCCGTCGACGGCGCCGACACCAGCCCCGGCGCGCAGACACTCGACCCGTCGCCCCGCCGGCGGCTGCTGGCCATGGCCGACGCGGCGGACAAGCTGCGCGGCCCGGCCGACGCCAAACTCACCAAGGGCATCGGCATCATCGGTCGGCTGG
>NZ_CAUVXO010000157.1:5429-12039 GCF_963555865.1 Protofrankia sp. Cr1 | reverse complement strand
AAACCGCTGCTTCCAAGCAGCTGCCATGGTACCCCTTGGGGTATATGCGGCGGCTGTTGTTCTCCAGAAGATCCACTGTTCTGCAAAAGATCCTCTCAGTCGTGCGAGAAGCGGATATCGGGCAGGATCCGTCGCAGCCATGCCGGGCTCCACCACGCGGCGCTCCCGGTCAGCCGGAGCAGGACGGGCAGCAGAACGAGGCGGACGAGGAACGCGTCGAGCAGGACCGCCGTGCCCAGCACGATGCCCATCTCCTTGGGCGGCAGCGGCTTGGCCAGGGCGAAGGTGAAGAAGACCGCGACCATGACGGCGGCGGCGGCGAAGATGACCCGCCCGGAACTGCCAAGAGCTCCCACCACAGCCCGTCGGGCATCGCCGGTGCGCTCGAAGTGTTCCTTGGCCGCGGAGAGCAGGAAGACGGTGTAGTCCATCGCGATTGCGAAGATCATTGCGAAGAAGAACACCGGCCCCCAGCCATCCAGGAAACCCTGAGAGGTGAAGCCGAGCACGCTCGTGCCGTGGCCGTCCTGGAAGACGAGTGTGGCGACGCCGAACGCGGCCCCGGTGGCAAGGAGGCTGGTGAGCGTACCGAGGGCGGCGACCAACGGCGCGGCCAGGGCGACCAGCAGGAGCAGGAACCCCAGCGCCAGGATGACACCGATGACCAACGGTGCCCTGGTATCGAGCACGTCCTTGAGGTCCAGGTTCTCCACCGCAGCACCGCCCACCAGCGCGTGGTCGGGAAGGGTCGCGCGCAGGGCGTCGACGGTGCGCGAGAGGGCGGGGTTGGACGGATCCATCGACGGCATGGCCTGGATCAGCTCCAGCCCCGAACCGTCACGAGCGGGCACGGCCGGGCGCACCGCGGCGATCCCGTCGGTTCGGTGCAGACGGTCGATGGTGGCGTCGGCCTGGGCGGTCGGTGTGATGATCTGGAGCATGCCCGGAGCGCCGGCACCGAACGCCTTCTGCACGATCTCGTAGCCCTCACGGGAGCTGTCCTGTGCGGGCACGACGGTGATGGACGGCATCGCGGTCCTCAGCCCGGCCACCGGAATGGCCAGTGCGACCAGGATGGCAAGCCCGAGTGCTCCCCAGCGCAGCGGTTGGCGCAGGAGTCGTTCACCCCAGGCGGTGAACCGTGGGGACCTCTGCTGATCGGTGCGCACCCACGGTAGCGCCAACCCGTTGACCCGCGGACCGAGCGTGCCCAGTACCGCGGGCAGCAGGGTAAGCGTCGCGGCGAGCACGAACACGACCGACAGCATGATGCCGACCGCCATGGTGCGCATCGCCGGCGAGGGGACCAGCGTGACCGCGGACAGGCTCACCAGCACTGTGATACCGGACAGCAGCACCGCTTTTCCCGCGGTGTCCATTGTCTCGACCACCGCTCGGTGTCGGTCGCCGGTTCGGGCCAGGCCGGCGCGGAAGCGGATGACGAGGAAGAGCGCATAGTCGATCCCCAGCGCGAGCGCGAACATCAACGCGAAGTCCATGGCCCAGATCGAGATCGACGCGAGATGTGTGATCAGAACCAGTGAGCCTACGGCTGCGACCAGGCCGGCCATGGTCAACAGCAGGGGCAGCCCGGCCGCCACGAGCGAACCAAAGGCGATCACCATGACGGCCAGCGTCACCGGCCAGGACAGCACCTCGGCGCGGATCATCGCGCTCAGGTTGGCGGCGTTGAAGTCGCTCCACATCGTCGACGAGCCCGTCGCGCGCACGGTGACGCCGTTACCGGACAGCGCTCGCAGTGGGTCTTTCACTGCCTCAGCCGCGCGCACCATGTCGTCCGTGCCGGCACCCGCACCGCCCAGCAGGATCGCGGTGTGGCCGTCCTGGCTGATGCTCACGCCGGGCTGAGGTGGTATTACCTCCGAGATACGGCGGTCGTTGTGGAGTATCCCGGTGGCCTGCTCGATGACCGTCTGCACGGACGGATCGGTGACGGGCCGGTCGGCGGTGATGACCACCTGTAGCGCGGATGATGCGTTGCCGCCGAAGTGTTCACGGGCGAGTTCGCGGACCGTGACCGACTCCGACCCGTTGGCCTGCCAACCCGCACCAGACAGCACGGACGTCACCTGGGGCGCACATGCCCCGAGGACGGCAACCAGTATCAGCCACCCGACGGCGACCGTCCGAAAGTGGGTGGCGGTCCATCCGCCCAGACGGCCGAGCGGCCCTGGGCGGCCCTCAGCTGGACTGACCTCGGGTGCCGGGACCTGTTCGTCCTGCTGGGTTTTTCCAGCAAACGTCGTCATGCCATTCCTCCTCGCAGCGATACCCCATGGGGTATTCGCGAAGCCGCAACGATACCCCCATGGGTATCGTTGTGCGAAGGGGAGCGGCTCGTTCTCAGGTGATGGGCGCCGGGTGCGGGTGATGGCCGTGACCATGGTGCTGATGGTGACCGGACGGGTGTGTCGGGTCGTCGGGGTGGTCGTGCGGGGTCTGCGGCGCGCCGACCCGATGTTCGAAACCGGGCAGCGCCACCCGGTACAGGCAGGTGTCGCAGTTCATCCGGATGTCGCCGTCGAGCGCCTCGTGAAAGCGTTCGAGCACCAGGTCGACCAGGCCGTCGTGGTCACCGAGCAGGCCCGCGCAGCGCAGGTCGACGGTGGGATTCCGCGCAGCCCAGCCGCGAGCCTGGGCGATCACACGGTCCGGGAGCACGCCGGTGAACAGGAAGTACGGCGCCACCACGATCCGGGACGCGCCGAGGCGGGCGCAGCGGTCGAGGCCGGCCGGAACTCCCGGCTCGGCCAGGCTGATGAACGCAGGTTCCACGCCGGCGAAGCCACGTCCCTCCCACAGCAGGCGGGCGACCTTGGCGACCTCGGCGTTGGCATCGGGATCGGTGGATCCGCGGCTGACCAGCAGCACGGTTGTCTGCGCGCGTTCAGCGCGGGAGCAGACCGTCGCGATCCGCTCGTCGAGCGCCGCCAGCAGCGTCGGATGCGGGCCCAACGGCCGTCCGTAGGTGTAGTCAAGGCTGGGATGGCGGGCGCGTTCGCGGGCGAGCGCAGCCGGGATGTCACCCTTGGCGTGCCCGGCGGCCACCAATGTCAGCGGCACCACCGCGAGCCGGTGCTGCCCGGCGGCGACGAACCGGGCGACCACATCGGCCACCGGCGGGCGTGACAGCTCGATGAAGCCGCCGTCCACTGGCGTTCCACCGGCCCGGGTGCGGACCAGGTCGACGAAGGTCTGAAACTGCGACACCCCGCCAGCGCTGCGCGTCCCGTGCCCGACGATCAGCAGCGCCGGTTCCGATCGGCCCGGTCGCGAGTCCCCATCCGTCACGACCGCAACTCCTTATACAACAGCGTGTCATACAACAGCGCGTTCAGCGCCGCGGCGGCGACTGCCGCCCCGCCCTTCTCCGACCGGTTCGAGATGGCCGGCAGACCGGCTGCGCGCAGCGCGTCCTTGGCCTCGACCGCTCCGACGAAACCGACGGGCAGGCCGATCACCAGCGCGGGCCGGGCGACGTCGGCCACCCTCAGCAGCCGTTCCAAGGCGGTCGGCGCGCATCCGATCACCCACACGGCACCCGGCCCCACCTCGTCGAGGGCGAGTCCGACGGCCGCGGCGGACCGCGTGAGCCCGGCGCGGGCGGCGTCGCCGGCATCCACGTCACCGAGGCGGCACACCACGTTCCCGGTGGTGATCCCCGCGGCCGTCATGCGTACGTCGACGACGATCGGTGCACCAGCGGCCAACGCGTCGACGCCGTCACACAGAGCCGCCTCGTCGCAGACCAGGTCGGTGGCGTAGGCGATGTCGGCGCTGGCATGGACGACCCGTTCGACGACCGCGCGGGTCCACGGCGCCAACGCCGCGGTGTCCAGCCCGGTCGCGGCGAGGCGCGTCCGCGCGATGTCGTATGACCGCCGTTCGATCGGATGCGCCACCCGGTTCATCGTCCGACCGCCGGTGACTCCACGTAGATCAGCGCCCCCGAAAGGATCACGGCGTCGATCGCGTCGACCGGGCAGATCTCCGCGCACTCCCCGCAGCCGGTACAGCGGTCGGTGAGGATGACCGGTGCCCGGCCACCGCCGGGACGCGTCGGCCCAGGGCGCACCGCGTGTTCGGGACAGGTGACCAGGCAGGCACCACATCCCGCGCATCCCTGCGCATCAACCCGGTAGATCAGCTCCATCGGTAGCCCCTCGGCGTGACGATGCGACCCGCGACGACACGGGTCTGGGTGCTGCCGACCACGACCGTCGTGGTCATGCCGACACGATCCAGACCGTTGGCCGTGGCACCGCTGGTCGTGGCGTCGGCGAGGTCCGCGATGGTGGTGAGGCTGACCTGCTGACCGGGGCGGAAGGCCTCGGTGACGATCCCGACCGGAGTCGAGGGCGGCCGGTGGGCGGCCAGCAGCTCCAGCGCGCGCGGCAGCTGCCAGGTCCGGGTCCGGCTCCGCGGATTGTAGAAGGCGACGACGAGATCGGCTTCGGCCGCCGCGGTGACCCGCCGTTCGATCACATCCCACGGTGTGTGCAGATCCGACAGGCTGATCATCGCGTGGTCGTGGCCGAGCGGCGCACCGAGCAGCGCCGCGGCGGACAGCGCCGCCGTCACCCCGGGTACCCCCACCACGTCGAAGGAGCTGTCGGCCCGCTCCAGGGTGGGGCTGCCCATCGCATACACCCCGGCATCCCCACTGCCGATCAGAGCGACCGCGTGGCCGGCGCGGGCCGCCTCGACCGCCACGGCGGCCCGTGCCTCCTCCGAGCCCAGACCGCTGGCCAGCACCCGCGTGCCTGGTCGGATCAGGTCGGCGACGGAGTCGACGTACTGGTCCAGGCCGACGATCACGCTGGCTCGGGCGAGTTCGCGCGCGGCATACGGGGTGAGCAGGTCCCGGTCCCCCGGGCCGAGGCCGACGATCGCCAGCCGACCGCGGGGACGATGGCGGGCCACCGCCACGGTCGCGTGCGCGCTCGCCCGCTTGGACACGACCAGCTCGGCACTGTCAGTCGCAGCGCCGTCGGCGCCCAGCAGACTCGCCGCCTCGGCGACACTCGGCGTGTCGACGGCGGCCCGGACCACCTCGGAGGGATGCGGCACGTCGACGGTCGCGAGTAGCGCGGCCGGGTGGAACACCAGCGGCCAGCCCCGGGTGCGGGCTGCCGCGACGATGCCGGCCTCGTCCCGTTTGGCCTCAACCGTGGCGAGGTGGCGCACGGCCAGCGGCGACAGGCCCGCATCGGCCAGCGCGCGATCGACGAGGTCGAGGATCTCCTGTTCGGGCGCGCCGCGGCTCGCGCCGACTCCGACGATCAGGCTCGGCGGCCGATAAACAACCGTCCGACCGGTGATCACAGGGTCTGTGATCACGCGATCGGTGATGATGATGGATGGTGCGCTGTCGGGCTGATCGTCGCGTCGGGTCCACAGCGGTGTGCCGAGTTGGCGAACCGTCGCCGGTAGCGGTGGCAGCGGCCAGGTGGTGTCGGCGTACATCGTCACGGGCTCACCGGAGAGCACCGCCGCGCCCACCGTCGCCAGGCGCGAGCCCGGCTCGACCCGTAGCCCCACATCGGCGCCGAACGAGTCGAGTGCCGCTGCGCCCGATGCGTCGCTGGCGGTGGTCACAACGGCGGTCGCGCCCAGCGCGGCGGCGACACGTTCGGCGAGCGCGTTGGCGCCACCGCTGTGCCCGCCGACCAGGGCGACCGCCCACCGTCGGGCCTCGTCCACACAGACCACGCCCGGGTCGCTGGCCTTGCCGGTGAGTAGATCAGCCGCGGCGAGCAGCCGCACCGTCGCGCCGGTGGCGAGAAAGCACACGACGCCGGCGCACTCGGTGACCGCGGCGGCGAGCGCCTCGCGGGCCGTGCCGTTGTACACCCGGGCGTCGGGCCAGACCCGGGCGAGCTCCGCAGCGGCGGCGCGTCCGGCCGCGGTCACCGCGACCAGACCGAGACCGTGGCGACCGACACCTTCGCGATCGCCATCCCGGCTACCATCATCCCGGCTACCGTGGATCATGCTGATTCCCAGTGTGTGCTCCCCACAACAGGACGACCGGGTTGGTCGCCGCGAGCCGTAGCGCACCGTCGGGTAACGGTCGTAGTCGGGCTGCGGCGAGCTGAGTGCCGGCGACGTCGAGACCGGCGCAGGCCAGCGCCTCCCAGCTGGGTCGAACCCGGTCGAGGGCGGCCAGGGCGACGACCACGATCCGCCGGGCCCGCCGGGCGCAGGCCGCGACCACATCCGGTCCGCCGCCGCCGACGAACACCGCGTCGGGTGTGGGCAGCTCGGTGAGCGCGTCCGGGGCGGCGCCCCGGATGACCTCGACGGACACCCGGTGCGCGTGCGCGTTCGCCCGGGTGCGTGCGCAGGCATCCGTATCGTGGTCGACGGCTATGACCCCCGCGCCGAGACGGGCGCATTCCACCGCAACCGATCCGCTGCCGGCACCGACGTCCCAGATGAGATCGCCGGGTCCGGGGCCGAGGTGGGCCAGTGCCACCGCCCGCACCTCGGCCTTGCTGATCATCGAGTCGCGATGGGTGAACGCGGCCTCGGGCAACGCCCAGCCCGGTGGTGACGCCCGGCGCGGAAAGATCCATCCAGCCGAGTC
>NZ_CAUVXO010000157.1:4335-4951 GCF_963555865.1 Protofrankia sp. Cr1 | reverse complement strand
TGGACGTTGGTGTCATGGACGTTGGTGTCCACCACGATGACCACGTTCGGATCTCGCCAGTCGCGACGTGCCGCGGCCTGCGGTGGCGTGCACCAGGTGGTCCGTTCGGTAGGCATCCCGAGATCCTCGGCGACGAACATCGCGCGCGGCAGCGCCGTCAGCGCGGCGCCGAGCCTGGCCGGGTCGCCGCCCGGTCCGGTCAGCACGGCCACGCATGGATGGGCGCGGCAGGCGTTGACGGCCCGGTCCAGGCGGCGACCGTGCGCGCTGAGTACCAGGGCGTCGTCCCACGGCAGCCCGGCACGCGCGAAGGCGAGGGTGACCGAGGACGTCGCGGGCAGCACCTCGATGTCGAGACGGAGTCGGCGCAGCGCCCGGACGATGCCGAAGAACCCCGGGTCACCGCTGGCCAGGACCACCGCCGGGCCACCGTCGGCGGCCAGGTGGGCGTTCAGTTCAGCCAGGCCCGCCGCGACGTTACCAAGGGTGATCGTCGCCACTCCTGTGGCCAGAAGTGGCGCGACCGCATCGAGATGGCGACGCCCGCCGACCACCACCGAGGCGGTGCTCAACGCGTGGACCGCGGCGGCGGTGAGCGGACGCCCGTCCCAGCCGA
>NZ_CAUVXO010000157.1:2479-3703 GCF_963555865.1 Protofrankia sp. Cr1 | reverse complement strand
TGGCGCAGACCTGCATGGCCCGACCCATGTCTGTTCCGTCGCGGCGACGCAGGACATCCCGGTGAAGTCGACCATGGCGACCCGGGCCCGCAGACGTCCCTCGGTGAACCGGACGAGAACGCCCGCGACCCGGGCACAGAGCAGGTCGCCGGCTGCCCGCAGCAGGCCGGCGGTCTCCCACAGCTCATGGGCGTGGCGCGCGGTGTTGGCAACGGCGACCGCGGCCACCAGCGCCGCGTCGCCACCGGCGTCCGCGGTGATCCCGGCGAGCAGGTCCGGGGAGACCTTCGACCGGGTGTAGTGCGTCATCAGGATGCCCGCGGCCAGCTTGGTGAGCTTGCCGGCCATGCCGACGAAGACCACGTCGGTCATGCCCACCTCGACCGCGCGGCGCAGGGCCGCTCCGGTGAAGTCGCCGACCTCGACGAAGCACACCTCGGGCAGCGCCGGTAGCAGCCCGATGGCCGCCTTCTCGGTGCGCCCGCCGGTGGCGAGCACGACCGTGCACTGCTGCTGGGCGGCGGCGACCGCCACGGCCTGTTCCACCGAGGCCCGCCATGACGCGGTGGAGAAGGGCCGCACGATGCCGGTGGTGCCAAGGATCGAGATCCCGCCGATGATGCCGAGGCGGGCGTTGGTGGTCCGCCGCGCCATCCGCTCCCCATCCGGCACGCTGATCACCACCCGTAACCCGCGGGTGTCCAGGTCGACGACCTCCGCGACCGACCGTGTGATCATCGATCGGGGCACCGGGTTGATCGCCGCTTCGCCGACGGGCAGGCCGAGACCGGGTTTCGTGACGACGCCGACGCCGGTTCCACCGTCGATCTCGATTCCGGTCCGCGTCCGCCAGGTCACCGTCGCGGTCAGGTGTGCGCCGTGGGTGACGTCCGGATCGTCCCCGGCATCCTTGATCACGACGGCTTCGGCGGTTCGTCCGGCATCGACCACGCACCGCTCGACCGCGAAGGAGACCAGCCCGCCGGCTGGCAGGCTCACGGTGACCTCCCGCTGCACGATCCCGGAGACCAGGGCCGCGCTCGCGGCTTTCGCCGCGGCGGCCGAACACGTCCCGGTGGTCCATCCGGTGCGCAGCGCGTCCGGCCGGACCTTGGCGGTGCGCGGCAGATCAGGCTCACGCAGCGGGACCAGCTGGGGAGCCGGTTCATGGGGGTTCACGCCGGTTGCTCTCCGGCTTCCCGCGGACGGTCGTGGGTCCGGTCG
>NZ_CAUVXO010000157.1:0-2062 GCF_963555865.1 Protofrankia sp. Cr1 | reverse complement strand
CGCACGGACGGTGGCTGCGAGGTCCGCAAGTGCGCACCGCACGATCAGTTCATCCGGCCAACTCACCCGGTAGGCGATCACACAGGGCGTGTCCGGCGGATAACCACCGTCGGTGAGCTCGTCCTGGAGCTGACCGGATCGGGCCGCCGACAGGAACAGCGCCATCGTCGTGCCGTGCCGCGCGAAGCCGGCGATCTCCTCGCCCGCTGGCATCGGGGTCTTGCCGCCGCCGAGCCGGGTCAGGATCACCGACTGTGCCACTTCGGGAATGGTCAGTTCGCGTTGGATGGACGCGGCGGCGGCGGTGAAGCTGCTGACCCCGGGCACGATCGCGGTGGCGAGCCCGAGTGCGGCGCAGACCTCCAGCTGCTCCTGCACCGCTCCCCACAGCGCCGGGTCGCCGGAGTGGATCCGGGCCACGGCAAGCCCGTCACGCGCCGCCCGCCGGTAGACGTCCCGGACGCCTTCGAGCGGTAGTCCGGCCGAGTCGATGATCTCGGCGTCGTCGCGGGCGTGGGCGAGCACGTCCGGGTGCACCAGTGAGGACGCCCAGATGACCACATCCGCCTCGCTGATCATCCGTGCGCCGCGCAGGGTGAGCAGGTCCGCGGCGCCGGGGCCGGCCCCGACGAACGTCACCCGGCCGCGTGGCGCTGGTGTGGCCCCGGCCGCTGTTTCGGTCAGGTCGGCCACTGTCGCCTCCGGGTTGAGATCACCGTGGACAGGTAGGGGCCGGGCTGGTCTCGGGGCAGCTCACCCGCCTGGCGGACGTCGCAGTCCGCCAGACCCAGCGAAGCGCCGTAGACGGCTGTGCCGCCCGTGCCGCCCGTGCCGGTCGCGTCACCTGTGCCGCCGAGCCGGTCGGCTTCGGCGAGGATGTCGAGGACCTGCGGCAGCGCCCGGCCGCCCTTGTAGGCGATGACCGTGTCGTGGTCGGCCACGGCCCGCCGGTAGGCGTCCACCCCGGCGGTCAGCGGCAGCAGCGCCACCGTCTCGGTGCCCACTGCCAGTACCGTTCCGGATCGGGCGGCGAGATCCTGTAGCGCCATGATGCCGGGAACGGTCTCGACGAGGACGTCGGGCAGCAGTGCCCGCACCCGGGCGGCCAGCGTGGTGAAGGTCGAGTAGACGTTGGGATCGCCGATCGTGGCGAACGCGACGACTCCCCCCCGGCTGCCCCCCGGGCTCCCTCCCGGACGGCTTCCCGACTGCGTGCGCAGCGCCTGGGCGACCACCCCGGCCGGGGTGTCGTAGTCGGCGTCGCCGGTCATCCGGAACGGCAGGCGGCGAATCCGGTCATGGGTGACGTGTGCGCGCACGGTTGCCTCGGCCCGCCCCGGCGGCGGCGTTCCCTCGCTCACCGGGACGAACACGACATCGGCCCGCTCCAGGACACCGACCGCCTTGACCGTGATCAGGTCCGGATCGCCGGGACCCACACCGACCCCGATCAGACGGCTGCCCGTCCGTACGCGGTCGCCCGCCGGAGCAGGCTGCGCGTCCATCCCGCCTGTCCTGTCCATCCCGCCTATGCCGTCCATTGCGGCCCTCTCGCCTGCCGTGCCTGCCGTGCCTGCCGTGCCTGCCGTGCCGCCGCGACGAACCGTGCGGCCACGCCGGGTACACCCGCCCAGTGCAGATGCAGGTAGGACGCGTGGACCCCGCCGTGCACGAAGCCTTCGGTCCGCTCGTCGGGCTCGTCGCCTGCTGGGCGGCCGCCGATCTGCCAGGCAGAGCGTGCCGTCCGGTGCCGCGTGGTCAGTACCGATGTGCGGTGGAACTCGTGGGCGGTCACCGGGGTGCCGGCTTCGGCGATCGGGCTGTCGCAGGCGGCCACGGCTCGGCGGTAACCAAGGGTGAGCCGAGGGCCCATAGCGGTGTCGACGTCGAGAACCCCGCACATCGGATGTCCGTCCAGGGATCGGGCGAGGTAGAGCAGGCCCGCGCACTCGGCGCTGACCGGCGCGCCCCTTCCCGCCAGTGCCGCCACGTCGGCGCGCAGGGCCGCATTCGCGGCGAGCTCGGGTGCGTGTTCCTCCGGGAATCCCCCGCCGATGATCAA
>NZ_CAUVXO010000156.1:5874-10760 GCF_963555865.1 Protofrankia sp. Cr1 | reverse complement strand
GACGGGACCAGGAAGCCGCCCGCCCGACATCGCAGACGATCCGACTTCGATCCCAGCGGGCCGACCACCCAGACGCCGGGACCCTTCGGTGCGCCACCAGCCGCGCCGCCAGCCCGGCCCCAGCACCTCACACCGCGCCAGGAAACACACCTGGGCGCGCCCCACCAGGTCCGGCCGGGACGGGGCCCGGCGACCGGCGGCCCGGCGAAGTCCGCCGGCCGCGGGGCGATGACCCTGGGTCGAGCCAGCGGCACGATGGCGATCGGCACGGTCGCGTCCCGGGCATCGGGTTTCCTGCGGACGGTGGCGATCGCGACGGCCATCGGCACGGGCGCGGCCGGGGACGCCTACAACGTCGCCAACACCACCCCGAACATCCTCTATGACCTGCTGATCGGCGGAGTGCTGTCCAGCGTCATCGTGCCGGTACTCGTCCGGGCCGCCAAGGACGACCCCGACCAGGGCGAGGCGTTCGCATCCTCGCTGCTCACCCTGGTGGTGCTGGCGCTCGGTGGGGCGGTGGTGGTCGCGATGGTGGCCGCCCCGCTCATCATCAACGCCTATCTGGCCGCCGGCGGCGCCGAGCGGGACCTCGCCGTCACGTTCCTGCGCTGGTTCCTGCCACAGGTGATCTTCTATGGCCTAGGCGCCACGATCGGGGCAATACTCAATGTGCGGCAGTCGTTCGCCGCACCGATGTTCGCGCCCGTACTCAACAACCTGATCGTGATCGCCACCTGCATGGCGTTCATCTTCGTGCCCGGCCCCAGGCCGCCCACCGTCGGCGGGATCAGCAATGCCCAGATCACGGTGCTGGCTGGCGGCACGACCCTCGGCGTGGTGGTCATGACATTCGCCCTGCTGCCGTCGCTGCGTGCGGTCGGGTTCCGCTACCGGCCGCGGCTGGACCTGTCCCACCCCGGGCTGCGCCAGGCGGTGCGGCTGGCCGGCTGGACGCTGCTCTACGTGGCGGTCAGCCAGGTCGGGTACCTGGTCATCGTGCGGCTGTCCAGCTCCGCGACGGCGTACACCATCTACACGTACGGATATCAGATCTTCCAGCTACCCTACGCGATCATCGCCGTATCGGTGATCACTGCGCTGTTGCCGCGGATGAGCGCACACGCCGCCGACAACCGGCGCGACCTCGTCCGCCAGGATCTCTCGACCGGGATGCGCCTGGCCGGCGTCGTGATCGTGCCGGCAGCACTCACGTTGCTGGCGCTGGGTCGCCCGATCGCGGTCACGGTCTTCGACCACGGCGCCGTGAACTACGCCGGCGCCCTGCGGATCGGCGACACCCTTGCCGCCTTCGCCGTCGCCCTGGTGCCGTTCTCGCTGTTCCAGGTGCAGCTGCGGGCCTTCTACGCCCACCAGGACAGCCGCACACCCGCACTGATCAACATAGGTGTCGTGGCTACAAATATCATCTGCGCGGTCGCGCTGAGCTCATTGCTGCCCGACAGGCAGCGGTCGGTCGCGCTGGCACTGGCCTTTGCCGCCTCCTACCTGGTAGGTGTCGCAGCCTCGTCAACACTGTTGCAGGCTCGCCTCGGCGGCATCGACGGCGGACGGATCGCTCGCATGCTCACTCAGGTGACCATCGCCGGCGGCCTGAGCGCGGTGGTGGCAGCAGCCGTCGCCTCGGGAGTGCGTATGATCATTGGTTCGGGCTGGGTCGGTTCCGGCGTGAGCGTGCTCCTCGCCTGCACGGTTGGCATTATAATATATCTTACGACTATTATTCGGATGCGACTGGCGGAGATGGCGGCGCTTGTCACGACTGTACGTAGCCGGTTCGGTTCCCGATCTGCGCACTGATTCCAATCGCAACCGGTGCAATCACCGATCGGCAGGCCCGGGGCTCGTACACTGAACAAGCTGCATCCGGCTACGACAGCCGGGCGCGTCGGTGATGACGGAGGCACAGTGGTCGACGGGCACAACCGACCGCCGCTGGCTGACGTCAATGAAGATGTGACGAGCAGCGCAACCCGCCGGGCCGACACCATGGCGGCACCCGGGTCCCACTCTCCGTCTGCGGATGAGACGGGCCCGATGCCGCCGCCGGGGCCTGACACGCTTCCGGTGAAGACCACGCTGGACGGCCGATACCAACTACTTTCAGTCATGCACGCGCGTGGTCCGGTCACCCTGTGGCGCGGCGACGACCGCATCCTCGCCCGCCCCGTCGCCGTCCGCGTGGTGCAGCGCTTCAGCCCGGACGCGCACGACTCCGCGGCGGCGGCGCATGATCGCGCCGCCGAGATGCTGTTGTCCGCAGCCATCGCCTCCGGCCGGCTGGTTCACCCGGGCGCGGCATCGACCTATGACGCAACCTCGACCACCACCGGCGCCGGTCCGGTGTCCTACGTGGTGAGTGAATGGGTGGAGGGCACCTCCCTGCAGGCGTTGTCCGCCGAGGGCCCGCTGCGGCCGGACCAGGCCGCGACCGTGATGCTGGCCGTCGCGCGGGTGCTCGCCGCCGCCCACGAGCGCGGCATCCACCACGGCGACCTGCGGCCCAGCGACGTCATCATCTCGCACCACGGCATGGTCAAGGTGGTCGACCTCGGTACCGGCTCGGTCGTCGCCGCCCTGGAGAAAGGCGCGCACAGCCAGGCTGAACCATGGGCCGACTCCACCAACCTGGCCGCCGACGACGTCCGGGCGATGGGTGGTCTGCTGTATTCGGCGCTGACCGGACGGTGGCCGCTGGACCGCGAGTGCGGGCTACCCACAGCGCCGCCGACCAGCGACGGACGGGCGTGTTCACCCCGCCAGGTGCGGGCGGGCGTACCCCGAAACCTCGACGCGCTCACCCTCGCCACGCTCGGGGATGACCGGGCGCACCGCCCGCCGATCGCATCCGCCGCGGAGCTCGCCGAAGCCCTCGAGGAGATCGCGCCGCCCGAGGGCACCCTCGACCTCGGGCGGGTCCGCATCGACGACGAGCCGCCGATGACCCGCGCCATGGCCTCAGGGTCCCCGTCCACCGAGTACGCCGCCACCGGGCACCCGGTGGACGATGGACGGCAGGGTCCGGCCGGGCAGAACCCCGGCCCGAACGGTGGTTACCCCAGGGGTGGCGGCTCGCGCGGCGGCAGTGCGGGAGACGCCTACCCGGTCAGCGCCGGCTATCCCGCCAACAGCGGCTATCCCAACGGCGGGCTGGAACGGTTGCCGACACAGCAGCGCGCCGCATCCCGGCGACGCGGTGCCAAAGGCTCTCCGTACTCCAAGGGGACCTCATGGTCGCCACGCCGCATCCTGGCGATCGTGGTTGCGCTTGTGGTCGCCGTAACCCTCGTCGTCGTCGCGATGACCATGCTGAACCGCGCTCCACAGAAGAAGATCACGACCGCGCCGACACCGACCGCGTCAGCGACCACGGCGGTGGGTGTCGTTCTCAAGCCCACCGTCGCGGCGTTCGACCCCCAGGGATCGGACGGCGACGAGAACAACAGCGATGCGCCGAAGGCGATCGATGGGAATCCAGCCACGTCCTGGACGACGAGTGGCTATAACAACACCGACGGCAGGCAGTTCGGCGGGCTGCCCAAGAGCGGGGTAGGTCTCCGGCTGGACTTTGGCCAGCCCGTCATCGTCCGCGACATGACGATCACATTTGGCGGTGGTCCAACCTCGTTTGAGCTACGGGCCGGTGATGCAGCGGTCAACGACATAAACGGCTACCCGGTTGTCGTCTCCGAGGCCGCTGCCCCAGCCGGCACAGCTACCACCGTGTCGGTCCCGGCGACAGCCGCCCACCAGTACTGGGTCGTGTGGCTGACCAAGCTGCCGACGGCTTCAGACGGGCGCTTCAAGGGTTCGATCGTCGACGTGTCCTTCCACTCGTAGGGCCACGGTCCCCCGCCCCCGGGCCGTCGTCCGATGTCCACATCCGAACCGTCCACGTCCGAACCGCCCGCGGGTGAACCGCCCGCGGGTGAACCGCCCGCGGGTGAACCGCCCGCGGGTGAACCGCCCGCAGGTGCGGTCGGCGACGCTGCGCTCTCCCCTGCGCCAGAACAGGCCGAACAGGACCGGGACCTGCTCCGCCGGCACCTCGACGGCGACCCGGACGCGTTCGCCGCGCTGGTTCGGGCCCACGGCAACCGCATGTGGACGGTGGCGGTCGGCATGCTGCGCGACCGCGAGGACGCCGCTGACACCGTCCAGGAGGCCATGCTCTGCGCCTACCGCGGTGCCGCGACATTCCGGGGTGAGGCGTCGGTGGCTACCTGGCTGCACCGCATCGTGGTCAACGCCTGCCTGGACCGGCTGCGTCGCCGGGCGGCTCGACCACAGGTTCGGCTGCCCACAGACGGCGAAGGCGAACTGGCCGAACCGCGCGACGCCATGGCCGAGGGTGAGACCAGGCTCGCTGTCGACGCCGCACTCAGCCGGCTGCCCGAAGCGCTACGGCTGGCGGTGGTGCTGGTCGACGTCCTGGGGTATTCGGTCGCGGATGCGGCCGCACTGCTCGCCGTGCCGGTGGGCACAGTGAAAAGCCGGTGCGCGCGAGGACGCACAAAGCTGGCTGTAATGCTCGACTACCTGCGTCCTGGGAACCCTACGGCGCTCGATTCCGTCAGTCAGAGCAGGCACGTCAATGCATCCGACGCGGCCGGAGGAGGTGACCAGCGATGGTAGCTGATCAACATCCGGATGTTGAGCGCCTCGACGCCTATGCCGAGGGCGACCATTCGCCATCCGGCGTGGCCCTGCATGTCGGGGCCTGCCCGCAGTGCCGCGAAACCGTGACCGCACTGCGGCAGGTGCGTCGGGATCTCGCGGCGCTCGCGTCGGTGACGATGCCCGAGGATGTCGCCGAGAGGCTGCGCGCCGCCCTGATTTCGGAGCAGGACGGTCAGCACCGCAAT
>NZ_CAUVXO010000156.1:0-5654 GCF_963555865.1 Protofrankia sp. Cr1 | reverse complement strand
CCGCAACCCGGCCGCCGGCCAACGGACACTGTCGAGATCATGGCGACCGGGGCGGATTCCAACCCGGGTTCCGACCCGGCCCCCGGGGATCCCGGCGTGGTTCACAGCGGCGGCCTGCCTGATCGTCGTGGTGGGCATGGTCAGCTTCGTGGTAACGCTGGCCCACCATCCCGCTCAGAGCACCGCCAGTGAGGCCAGCAGCCGGCTGGCGGCACCACTGCCGGCACCGGCGGCCGCACCGCTGACGGCGCAGGCGCCGCGTTCTACCGCGGGAGACAGCTCCGCTGGCGAGATTGCACCCGGTGCGGTCGCCGACGCGGCCTCAGCCATCCTCGCGCATACCGGGCGCCCGGTGACCATGGCCGAGATTCCCCAGCACGCACTCGATCTGGTGACCGGACGGATACCGGGAACGCTCCGGGTGTCACTGCACGAAGACGGCGCTGCCACGACCGATCCATCCGCCGCGGTCGCGTCTGTCATCACCGAGATGACCCAACCGGACCTGCGCTTGTGCTACGTCACCCTGGCCGCGCAGACGGGCGGGACCATCGCCGCACTCGATCTGGTGACCTTCAACGGGCAGCCGGCCGTGCTGGTCGTCCTGTCCAGCCCGAATGACACCGACCAACTGCAGGTGGCCGTGCTCGACGAGCGGTGCAACGTCACCAACATGACGGCGGCCCTGTGGTACAGCACAACCGCTTCCCGATAATGACCTTTCCCCGGCCGAAGGCGGCGCGATGATGCTCGTACGCGCCGCCGGCGGCCCCACCCAGGCCAACCCGGCCGAAGGCGGCGCGATGATGCTCGTACGCGCCGCCGGCGACCTCAAGTAGATCTAGCCGGACCGTGACCGGTGCCCCGGGAATCGGGCGCGCAGTGGGACGGTTGTGGCAGGCGCACGGCCTCACCGGCAACAGCCGGCGACCCGAAAGGACAGGTGGAGATGTGACCGCGCAGAGCAGCGGGCCCGGATCGAACGATCCGGATGTGCGCGACGTCGTGATCATCGGATCCGGCCCGGCCGGCTATACCGCGGCGATATACACGGCGCGCGCGAACCTGCGCCCGCTGGTCTTCGAGGGTGCCGTCTCAGCCGGAGGCGCGCTGATGACCACGACGGAGGTGGAGAACTTCCCGGGCTTTCCCGAGGGCATCCAGGGCCCCGAACTCATGGAGGGCATTCGGCGCCAGGCCGAACGGTTCGGCGCGGAACTCATTGCCGACGACGTCACCGAGGTCGATCTGCGGGCCGACCCGAAAATCATCACCGTCTCGGACAAGACATACCTCGCCCGCACTGTGATCATCGCCACCGGCTCCTCCTACCGCATGCTGGGCCTCGCGGACGAGGCCCGCCTCCTCGGCCACGGCGTGTCGGCATGCGCGACCTGTGATGGGTTCTTCTTCAGGGACCAGGACATCATCGTCGTCGGTGGCGGTGACTCGGCCTTGGAAGAGGCAACGTTCCTGACCCGTTTCGGCCGGTCTGTGACGATCATCCACCGGCGAGACCGACTGCGGGCAAGTGCGATCATGCAGGAACGCGCGCTAGCCAACCCGAAGATCCGTTTTCGGTGGAACGCCGTGGTCGAGGCCATCCTCGGCGACGACACGGTCACCGGCGTCACAGTGCGCGACACCGTGACTGGCGAGACGGACGATATCCCCGCGACCGGCCTGTTCGTCGCCATCGGCCACGAGCCTCGGTCGGAGCTTGTTCGTGGGCAGCTCAAGCTCGACGAGGCCGGGTACATCGTGGTGGACCATCCCTTGACCACTACCAACCTTTCAGGCGTCTTCGCCTGCGGTGACGTCGTCGACCACATCTACCGGCAGGCCGTCACGGCGGCGGGCACCGGGTGCGCAGCAGCGCTGGATGCGGAGCGTTGGCTGGCCGCACGCGAAGGCGAAGGCGAACAGGTACCACGGGCACCCGCCGAGACGGTCACGCAGTGAGCGCCGGCGACAGTCACGGATTCCGGATGCTCTAAGTTCCCCTGGATCCGAATCCACCAGGTTCGTCAGGGCACTGTGTCCGCGGAGTCGTTCTGACACGACGCCGTCCCCGTAGCAACGATAGGGAGGAGATCATCATGGCTGGGGTTACCAAGTCCGTCACCGACAGCACATTCGCCGACGAGGTCCTGGGAAGTAGCGTGCCCGTCCTCGTCGACTTCTGGGCGGAGTGGTGCGGGCCGTGCAAGATGATCGCCCCGGTTCTCGAGGAGATCGCGGCCGAGCACAGCGACAAGCTGCGCGTAGTCAAGCTCAACATCGACGAGAACCCGCAGGTCGCTCGGCAGTATCAGATCATGTCAATACCCACCATGGCCGTTTTCGTGAACGGCGAGGTGGATAAGAGCATCGTCGGCGCGAAGCCGAAAGCAGCCCTTCTGCGGGATCTTTCCGCATACATCTGAGTACGGCCTGTGTGGCGGGTGATGGTGGCCCGCCCACGAGGCCGGCTTCCCCGTGCAACGCCTTCGGCGTGGCACGGGGAAGCCGGATCGGTAGGCCCCCGCACAGCGACCCACCCACGAGCTCGGGGTCCCCGGATCGCGGCGAAGCCCCACCCACACCCGTGATACGCCTACCGATTCGCGAAGCGGATCGGTAGGCCCCCGCACAGCGGCCCACCCACGAGCTCGGGGTCCCCGGATCGCGGCGAAGCCGCTATCCGGGGTTAGCCTGTGTCCCCGTGACCCGTCCGTCAGTAGGTTCGAGTGGTAACCGCGGGGCAAGGCTTCTGCGTCTCGGCGACCGTGATCCATCCGTCATCGAGGTACGCGCCGCATTGATCTCCCTGTCGTTTCTGCCGGCCGCGCCACGTCAGCCAGACGCATCCGCGCAGGGTTCGGGAGGCCCGAGGCTACGCAATCATGGTTCCTCCGCACTGCCGGAGGTCCCGGTCACCGGGCCGCTGTTGGTTCCAGCCAGCACAGACCTGCCTCATCCTACCGACCCGCACGTGTCATATCCGTACATGTCCGACCGGCCCGTGTCCGACCTGTCGGGGTCCGACCCTGCGGCGAACGGGAGCCTGTTCGACGAGGCACTGGACGATGCCGTCCGTGCGTTTCAGCAGAGCCGAGGCCTGTCCGCGGACGGCATTATCGGCCCGGACACCTTCCGCGCGCTCGACGAGGCCCGTCGCAAGCTCGGCGACCGCCTGCTGTACCACAGCATCAACCATCCGTTCATCGGAGACGATGTGGCAGCACTCCAGGAGCGGCTGTCGAACATGGGGTTCGCCGTGGGACGAGCGGACGGGATCTTCAGCTCGCAGACGGAGGCGGCACTCAAGGACTTCCAGCACAACCGGGGCTTGGAACCGGATGGCCGTTGCGGGCCGCTGACCCTGCGGGAGCTGAAGAAGCTGGAACGGACCGTCGTCGGCGGCCGTCCGGATGTGCTGCGGGAGTCGGTACGCCTGCTTCAGCAGGGTCCGTCCCTGCTCGGGGTCGTGGTCGCGATCGACCCCGGGCATGGTGGGGGAGATCCGGGGGTCACCGTCGGGCAGCTGTGCGAGCGCGACCTCATGGCCGATCTTGCCTCTCGACTCGAGGCCCGACTGTTGGCCTCCGGCCTGGAGGCATACCTGCTGCACGGTCCACACGAATCGCCGGACGACTCCGAACGTGCCCATCGGGCGAACGAAATCGGCGCGGACCTACTCGTGTCGTTGCATCTGGACGCGGGCAAGTCGCCGCATGCCCAGGGAGTGTCGTCCTACTACTTTGGCAATGCCCGGGGATCGTCCGCCGTGGGTGAACGCCTGGCCGGGCTCGTGCAGAAGGAACTTGTATCGCGCACGGACCTCGTCAACTGCCGGACCCATGCCAAGACCTGGGAGCTCCTTCGGCAAACGCTGATGCCGGCCATCCGTACGGATCTGGGCTATCTCACGAACCCGCACGATGCCGCCGCACTCGAATCGCAGGAATTTCGGGCCACCGTCGCCGAGGGGATACTCGCTGCGGTACAACGGCTGTTCCTGCCGCCGGACCTCGACCCACCCACAGGACAGCTACGGGTGCCGACGCTTGCCTCGCGTACGGCCCGCTGAGGCCCTGCCTGGCCCTTTCTACCGACTCTGCCGCAAACCCCCGCCGACGGGCTGGCCGTATCCCTGCTGGCCGTCTCCCAGGGCAATTGGCACCGAGACACGGTCAGCCCGTCGGCGCTGTCCCAGCCGCGCTACCGACCTGGCGCAGCATCGCCTCCGGCGCCATCGACCCAAGCAGCCGCTCAAGCGCGACCTCAACCTCTTCCCGCCAGCTCACGGCGTTCTTGACCTCAAGCCGCAGCCGGGGCCAACGGTGGTGCGGCCGGACCGTCTTGAAGCCCACGGCAAGCAGATACTCGGCGGGTACAACGCACCGGGTCCCTTCGCCACGCAGATCCCCGAAAGCCTCAATGGCGCGAAACCCACGGCGGACCACATCCTTGGCGACCGACTGGATGAGAACACGCCCCAAGCCCTGGCCAGCGAACTCATCCAAGATTTTTGCAGTCATGAGGAGCACGGCGTCCGGACTGACGGGACTCGTCGGAAAGGCGACCGACCGCGGTACATAGGCCGGCGGTGCGAACATCGCGAACCCGGCCGCGACGCCGTCCACATAGATGATCTTTCCGCAGCTTCCCCACTCGAGAAGGGCTGAGGACACCCACGCTTCCTTCTCCAGCTCAGTGCCCCCGGCTTCCTCCGCCCGACTGCGTGCGACCGGGTCCAGCTCCCAGAAGACGCATCGACGGCACCGCCGCGGCATATCGTCAATGTTGTCGAGAGTGATGTTGGCAACGCGACGGCTCATATCGCGATGTTCCACGCGGCCAGGCATCCAGCGTCGAGGTCACCACTGACATCTCCCACACATCCAGGTTAGGCCATCCGGTGTAGATCTTCATTGAAGATGACCGCTGTCCGGGTACGACGAACGTTTCCGGCGGCCAGAGCGCCCAGGAGCGCGGGGTGTCGGCGTCGGCGAACCGACCCCTGCTGCATCTCCTGGCACGAGAAGTCCCCAACGTGGCGCGTACCACGTCGTCAGGGTGGGACGGGTGGGGGCGAGTTCATAATGTTCCACGTGAAACGCCCGCGGTGGAGTCGCCGACGACGGGCCCCTCGAGCCGGAATTCGCAGCACTGGGTAGCGCTGCGGGCGAACCCCTGTGGGAGAACCATCTCGATCGCCGTGTGCCGGTGGGATCTGGACAGGCCAGGAGGCCGGCTGGGCGCGGATCGCCCGGCAATGGGGGTGTGGATGAAGGAGTGGGGCTGGGGTGCGTGCATCGCGAAGTGCGAGGACAGAGGCACGCACCCCAGCCCCGCGACGCCGCATCCCTGTTGCCGGGCACTCTACGTTGTGGCTGATGGGGCGAGGGCTACTGGAAGCGGGAGACGAAGCGGCGTTGCCAGGGTGTCTCCACGGCGCGTGGGGAGTATCGCTCCCGGACGTAGGCAACCGCCTCACGGGCCGGTACCCCGTCCAGCACTGCGAGGCAGGCCAGTGCCGTGCCGGTTCGTCCGTATCCACCGGCGCATGCGACCTCGACGCGCTCGGCTTCGGCGCGAATCCATGCCTCGCGCAGCGCGTCGACGGTTGCCGTGCGGTCGGATGGCAACCAGAAGTCGGGCCAGCGAAG
>NZ_CAUVXO010000155.1:0-10573 GCF_963555865.1 Protofrankia sp. Cr1 | reverse complement strand
GGTTGGTCTAGGCGGGCGGGCAGGTTCGCCAACCGGTGGCGGGAGTGGGCCGACGTTCCCCGCCAATTCGGCATCGCGATGGTGATTGTAGTGATCTTTTTCGGGGGGACGGCCGGCACGACCGCGCTCATCTTCGTGCACCGCCATCACGCGTTGCGGGTGGCGGGTGAACGCGCCGGCGCTTCCGTGATCGAGTCCCAGAACCTGCGCGTCGACCTGTCCTACGCCGACGCCAACGCGGCGGCGCTGGTATTCGATGAGGTCAAGCTCGACCTCAACCTCAACCGGAACAATCCCCAGCTCGCCCGCGACGCGTACGACGCGACCAGGACCGAACATGCGGTGACCGACAAGGTCACCGACGCCGAAATGGCTCTCGCCGAACTGCGGCGCCTCAACACCAACCTCTGCCCGGACCACGGGACCAATCCGACAGATCTGGCCGATTCCAGCTGCGAAGGTGACCTTCTCGACCTACTGGAGCGGCAGATACCCACCTACACCGACCTCGTCGCGACGGCACGGGCGCACAATCGGGTCGGACAGCAGGTGGCCCAAGCCTACCTGCAGCACGCGTCGGCTCTGATGCAGAACAAGATTCTGCCCGCCGTGGACCAGCTGTTCGTCCTGACCGGCGCGGACCTCGACCGGGAGTCCCGGCAGGCCACGGACGCCACCCACGAAGTCGAGATAGCGGTGCTGCTGGGCACGTGTTGCTGCACCGCGCTCGGCGGTCAGGTCCTGCTGTTCCGCCGTACCCAACGGGTGTTCGACGTGCGCCTGCTCGCGGGCACGGGGGTTCTCCTGCTCGCGGGGGGCCTGATGTTCGCCGGGATGGGCATCGAGCGCTCCCGGGTCGTCACGGCACAGGAGAAGGGTTACCAGCCCATGGTGCTGTTCACTCAGGCCCGGGTGCTGGCATTGCAGACGCGCACGGACGACAATCTGTCGTTGATTTCGCTGAGCGACCGGGCCCGGTACGACCAGGGGTCCCAGGACGCGGTGCGTGCACTCGGCTATGACCTGGACGGCAAGCAGCTCGCCACCGGATCGCTTCCTGCTGGACGGCGGGGAGCGCTGGTCGCCGCGCTCGACCGCCTCCCGGCCCCCGACCGCCCGGCGCTGACAGCGGACCTGGACGCCTGGCTGTCCACTCGCGCCGTCGTCACCGCGCTGCTCGCCCCAGCGGGAGTGGCGGAGAACCCCGCGGGTGGCGTGGACGAGGAGCTGAGTCGCTTTGCCCGCGCGACGCTGCTGACGGTGAACGACAGGGAACCCGCCTTCGCCCGGTTGGATCAAGAGCTCGACAAGGTGCTCAACGTCCGCCAAGCTGACTTCCGCGCCCGGATGTCAGCAAGCGCGCCGCCGTTGGACTGGCTCGGCTGGAGCGGCTTCGCGGGCGTTCTCGTCGCGGCCCTGTTCATTCTCGCCGGCTTCCGGCGCCGTCTGAGGGAGTACGCCGCATGAGGCACGGCCGGGGGTCTGTCGGTAAACCCGTCGAGGGGCGTTCCAGCGGATTCGTAGGGCCGGTGGTCCAAAGATTCGCCTGGGCGCGGCACCGCATCGTCCCGCTCGGTGTCGGAGCGGTGGCGCTGGCCGTCGCGGCCGCGTGTGCCACCGTCGGCAGTCCACTGCCGACGGACGCGAGGCCGCTGCTGCCCATGCCGACCACACCCGCGCCGTCCTCGTCCTCTCCTCCGTCTTGCGCCAAGGTCGACCTGTTGAGTAAAGCCGTGCCGCGGATGGATCCGATGCCGACGCCTGGCGGCTCAATGCCCACCGGCTCGGCCATGGCGGACATCAAGCAGCGCGGTTTCCTCAAGGTGGGCATCGCGGTGGACGCTCCACCGCTCGGCTCGGTGGACTGGCGGAAACTCCAGATCACCGGTTTCGACGCAGACGTCGCCCACGCCGTCGCGGACGCGATCTTCAGCCCGGGCGAGAACACCGTCCAGTTCCAGCCCGTCTCCATCGACCAACGTGAGTCGGTACTCACGTCCGGGAAGGTCGACATCGTCGCAGCCAACTACACGATCACCTGTGAACGCGCGCAGCACGTCAACTTTTCCGGGGTCTACTACACGTCGCACCTCGGGCTGCTGGTCCGGAAGAACGCCGGCTTCAGCTCCATCGGGGATCTCCAAGGTCACACCGTCTGCACGTCGAACGGGAGCACGTCGTTCGAGAAGCTGAAGGCTCTGCGGCCACCCGCGCCCACAGTGACGCCTGCCCCGAACATCGCCGACTGCCTGGTGAGCCTGCAACGCGGCGAAGTGGACGCGATCGCGACCGACGACGTGATCCTGGCCGGGATGGCGGCGCAGGACCCGCTGCTCACCGTGGTCCCGCACGCATTCGACCAGGCATTCGACCAGGCATTCGCCGCCGACCTAAGGGTCCTCGACGAGCCGTACGGGATCGGAATCCCGAAGAGCACGCAGTCCGGCGAGTCGGCCTACAACAGCCAGTTCGTCGCCTTCGTCAATGGCGTCCTGCAGGCGTACATGGCGGACGGCCGCTGGGCCGCGAGCTACCAGCAGTGGCTGAGCATGCTCGGACCCGCCCCACCCAGCCCGCTCGAGGAGTACCCACCGTGGTCCCGGTGAGCCACCGATACGATGACGGCGCGGGGTTCAGGGACCTACCCGGCGGATCGTGATGCGGCTCCACGCACCGACGAAGATCTGATCCCCGTCCCGCACCGGAACCGGCCGGCCCTTCGGGAGGGGGACGCACCTGTCGTTCAGCCGTGTCCCGTTGCGCGACCCGTGGTCGACGAGTTGGTAGGAGCCGTCCGCGGTCCGTTCGAGGACGGCATGCTCGGCCGAGACGCCCTCATCGTCGACCGGCACCGACAGGTTGATCAACGGGCGTCTACCGTCGAGCCGGTTACGCCGGCCGATGACGACGCGCTCGCCGCGGATCGAGACGATCCTCGGCGGCTGTGCGGCGGGAAACCGCATTCCGTCGGACTTGCCGGTCTCGAAGTACACGCGGTCGGCGTCGATATGCGCCTCCCAGCGGACCCTCGCCGCGGGGTGCGGGACCAGCTCCGGCGGCGCCGGCATCGTCCCGGTCGCGAACTCGCAGCGGCAGCGCAGGCAGAACCGTTCGCCTACGGCCTGGCGCGCCCCGCAGTTCGGGCACCCGCCACCCCTCCGCCGGCGCGCGTCCTCCGGCGGAGCGGCGGAGGTGGTCTCGTCAGTCGGCATGGTCGATCCCACGGGTCCAGACCGAGCGGAGGATAACGACCTGCACGTCGTGGTCCTGGACGTCGTCGCGGAGAACCACCGTTCCGGTCGCCGGGTCGTCGATGGTCACCAGACGGGCGAGCAGCTCAAGTGCCGCCAAGTCGCCCGCGGCGTGCGCACGTGCGACGGCCCTCCCCAGCCGGTGTCGCGCGGCGGCGAGATCACCTGCCCGCAGAGCGTCCGTGCCTGCCTTGATAGCCTGCGCCAAGTCGATCTTTTCCCGCAACGTAGTCATCTTCTTACTGGTCTGGCTGTACAGCGAGTAGTCGTTGGTCCAGCGTGCGTAGACCGGCGCGGTCGCGAGTTCTCTGTCGGCCCGGACCAGGTCGATGCGGCCGGCCCAGCTGGCCTCGTCCTCGACGACAGGATCAAGACCTTCGATACGGACCTGGTATTCGCGTTTCTCCGGGCCCCACGCTCCGGTCGGGAAGTCGGTGGTCTGGTCGTCCACTCGGCGCGCCCGACCGGTCAGTTCCTCGATGGTCGGGTGGGCCTGCGTGACGTACTTCAGCCGCGCCCCGTAGGGGACCCAGATCCGTAGAACGATCTCGGCGAGCACCCTGCTGGTCGCGTCGCGTGCGATGGCGAGGAAGTCCGCCTCGAGGTCGGCCGGCTGCGGGACGTCCAGCGCCGTGCCAAGCAGCACGCTGGCGATCGTCGCCAGCTCCTCGGCGACCCAGCCTTCGCCGATGCCACGACAGTCGCACCGGAAGTGGCCTTCGCAGGCGCGTAGCGCCTGCATGAACTCTTCCGGGGACTCGTGTTCGTTCCTCCCGTCGGTTAGCAGGATCGCCTGGCGGATGGCGGCCGGAGCGTCGCGCAGGAGCTCGTCGGCGAGGGTCAGCCACCGGCCGATCGCCGTGCCGCCGTTGGACCGCAGCGTCGCGACGGCGTCGATCGCTGCCTGACGGGATCCCGGGGAGGCGATGGCCAGGTGCCGGGACTCGGGGTAGACCAGCGTGGCCGTGGCGGTTCCGGCGACCACGGCGAAGTACGTGCCGTCGCGCAGCGTCTCAACGGCCTTCGACGCAGCGCGCTTGGCCGCGGGGAGCTTCACTCGCGGGTAGTCCATCGAACCGGAGGCGTCGATCAGAATCACCACGGCGTGGTCGTCCGCCGGGGGGGCCACGTCGCCGGCAGCGGCCGTCACCGTCACGAGCGTGTCCATCGCGGTCGTGCTGATCGAAAGGTACGGGTCCTGATCCACGGTGAGCTCAAAACTGATCATGCTGGCCTTCCTGAGCCGGTGTGACCCACGTCGCAATGGTCATGTCCATGTCCGCGGCCGGACCCGGTTCGCCAGCGTCACCAGCCGGACGCGGTCGGCTCGGGTGGTGGCGAGCCTCGCGCGCTCGCGTAGCAGCCGCTCCCGTTCGAGACCGAGTTTCGTGATGTCCAGCGGGATTCCAAACACGGTGGCCGGCAACGTCTCGGAGCTGGTTGGCGTATCGCCGCGGGTATCAGCGCCGGAACCGACCAGCAGCTCGGCCGCTGCCAGCACGGCCAGCCGCAGCGCGTGCCGCTGGTCCTCGCCGATCTCGGGTTTTGCCTCTTCGAAGACCCCGCAAGCCTTGGTGATGGCGGTCGCCGTCGGCGGCTGCCCGGGTTCGTCCGCGACGAGCAGTTCGATCATGCGGGTTCGCGCGGTCACGAACGTCCGGGAGTTCGCCGTGACCCGGCTGTAGGCTTCCACGCGGTCCTTCGGGTCACTGACGCACCGGGCGTGCGCGAAGGCTGCGCTGGAGATCGACGGGTCGGTGCGGGAAACGATGTCGAGGATGCGGGCAGCCGCCGGCAGATCTCCGGCCTGCTCCAGCGCCAGCGCATGCGCGAACCGCGGCATCAGCTCGCCCGGCACCTGGGCGTAGACCCGGTCGAAGTAGCCCGCGGCGGCCGTCGCCTCGCCGTCCACCATTGCCGCCAGCCCCCGGTACCATCCGACGCGCCAGTCGCGCGGTTCATCCACGGCAAGCGCATCAAGCTGGTCGTGTGCCCGGTCCAGGCGTCCGGCGTCGATCTCGGCGCGGACCCGTCGCAGTCGCACCTCCACGGTCATCGGTTCCAGCGCCGCCAGTCGGTCGGCCAGCGCCGCCGACTCCTCCCGGACGGACAGTGCGTCCAGGGCGAGGGCCGCCGGGTCGTCCGGGTCCACCCGCAGTGCGGCCAGAGCCTGCCATCGGCTGTCGGCCTGCTCACTGAAGATGGGTGGCGCCGGTTCGAACCATCGGCTGACCACAGGGGCCCGCCACCGGGACTCCACCGGGACTCCACCGGGGCCCGCCACCGGGGCCGCGACGATCTCGTGCAGCACGCCGACAAGCTCCTCGGCCATCTCGTGGGCACTGCCGAAACGGTCCTCGGGACGACGCGCGGTGCCTTTGAGCAGGAGGCGGTACAGCGAGTCGAACGCGTCGAACACCGGGGAGGACGGCAGAGTGTGCCGGTTCTTTCTGGTGGGCTCCCACCCTCCACCGAGCACCAGCATGGCCAACATCCGACTGGCCGCGTACAGGTCCGAGGCGATCGAGGGAAACGCCCGTTCGGCACCGTCCCGGTAGGCGGCGTCGTCGATTTCCGGTGCGCGAAAGCTCGGGGTGCTCAGGTAGTTGGACGTGGTGTCGTCCACCCGGCGGGCGCCACCGAGATCGATCAGCGTCAGCTCGTCCGACGTCACCATGACGTTGTCCGGTTTGAGGTCGCAGTACACCAGCTGGTAGCGGTGCAGGTAGTCCAGCGCGGGGAGCAGCCGCAGGAGATAGCGGGCCGCGTCGGCCGGTGCCAGGGCCCCGCCCGACGTCTGCATGCACTTCTTCAGCGACCAGCCGTGGACGTAGTCCATGACGATGTAGTCGGCGCCGTCATGGGTGACGAAATCCCTGATCTTGACGATGTTCGGATGGGACACCGCCGTGAGTGCCCGGCGCTCGTTCTCGACCACACCGCGGGCCTCCGGGATCGCCGTGTCCAGCAAGCCCTTCACCGCCACCCAGGACACGACCTGGTGGTCACTGAGCTGGTGGTCACTGAGATGCTCGTCGCGCGCCGCGTAGACCCAGCCCTGGCCGCCGTGGGCCAGCGGCCCGACGATCCGGTATCGACTGCCGATGACATCGTCCGGACCGAGCTTCACGGTGAACGAGTAGGGCTGGCCGCAGCTCCCGCACCGGCCCTCCAGATCGACCGGCCCGTCACCGGACCGCGCCACCTCCGCCTCGCACCAGCCGCAGCGGCGCAGAGCGCGGGCCACGGAGGTGGTGGCCGCCAGTATCGGCGGACCGGTGAGCGGGAGGTCCGGCAGAGCCGGTAAGGCGAACAACCCGCCGCTCAGGGTCGGGCGGGACGAATTACCCGGTTGGTCGGACGGTCTGGACGGGGGCAGCGTCATCGGGGCTGTCGTCTTGGAATCCGGTTCGACCCTGCGATGGTCTGGACCGGTCTCGGCGGCCTGCGCGGGGTGTCCGCAGACGTGGCAACGCCCGCGCACGGTGATGATCCCCGAGCCCGTACAACGCTCCCGTCGGCATGGCTGGCCGGTCATGTCGGCCGCACCCGGCGTGCCGGTCGTCGCCGGGCTCATCCGACCGCCCCGCCGGGTCGGGGCGGGGCGGTCGGCGCAGCTGACATGCCCGGCTCCTGAGGGGCCTCCGGTTCGGCTCTGATGCTCAGCGCGTCTGCGTAGTCGAGGATGCACCGCTCCGCCAGCCGCAGGTCCGTCGGCACCTCGTCGAGGGTCGCGCGGGCCTTCGCGTGCAGGATGGACAGTGCGGCGTCTTCGAGGAGACCGAGCCGACCAGCCTTCGCCCTGTACGCGCGCAGCCGGCCCCGTAGCTTCTCGTACTGATTACGTGGCGCTGCATTGGCATCGATGAGGCACTCGGCGGCCTGGGCCGCCTGGGCGGCGTGTCGTCGCCAGGCCGCTATCCCGATCGCGGCGTCGTTGCGGCGGCCCGCCCGGACCGCCGCATCAAGATCCGCTAGCCAGGGCCGCAGGCCCCGCCCCGAGTCGGTGAGGAACTCCGGGTCGGCCAGGGCGAGCAGACCCTCCGGCCGGGTGAAACGGTCGATCGCGTCGAGGGCGAGCCGCGTTCCCCGCCCTAGATCCGAGTCCAGCGTCTCAAGAATCCCGGCGAGCGCAGGCAGCTTGTCCGGGGCATCGTCGGGCACGACGGTGACCACCGGTTCGGAATCATCCTTGTTGATCACATCTGTCGGTGCGGTTGCCGGTGGCCGGGCAACCAGGATGCACTCCGCCTGGTCGCTCTCACTGAGCACGTGCACACGCTGGCTCGGCAGCTCGTGCTCTGTGGTGAGCGCGTCGACGGTTTCCTGCACGGCCACCCGGAACTCCGCGAGCGTCGATGGCCCGCGCTCGTCGGCCATCGCGATACTCAACGCCCGGGAGAACACGCTGAACGCGTCGGAACCACGTGTGAACCGGGCCCGTTCGCCCGGACCACACGCATACACATAGAAGACCCGTCGTCCCTTCACCCGCTGGACCTGCCGACGGGACCAGCCCGCCGCGCTCATGGTGGCCTTCTCCTGAAGGTGGACACCCTCGCGGCAGGCGTCGACGAGGATGACGACGTCTCCGGCGTGACTGGCATCGATATAATCCCGGAAGTCAATGAGAACGCACTTGTCGAAAAATTTTCCCGACCGTGTGAACGCGCTGGAAGGGACCAGATAATCCTGACCGTTGCCATGCACACCGTGCCCGCTCAGATACAGTATCAACGTTTGTTTTCGGGACGCCCGGTCGATGAACGACTCGATTGCCGACTCGATCGCGTCCCGGTTGGTCCGCCGCACGTCGTGTACCTCCACCTGGTAGCCCACCGGCTCCAGGGCGGCCATCAGCTCCCGTAGGTCCTCTTCGACAAACGGCAGGTCGTCGATGGAGGTGTCTTCGTAGTACGGAACGCCCAGCAGCAGCGCCCGGAACGTTCCCGCCCCGCCGTCACGACCGTCCCCCGAGTCTCGCTTCATACGTCGTGACTACTCGCCGAAGGTCAGGGTGATCGCACCCGTCGCGCCGATCTGACTGGACGCACCGACAACGGTGACACCACCGCTCGCGGTCACCTCGAAGGAGATCTGGGCCTCCTTCAGCGGTAACCTCCCGCCGGCTTCGGCGATTTCGTCGAACACTCCTCGTAGGCCGTCCACCACGTGTCTGAGGTTCTCCCGTAACACGGCGACCGGAATATGGCGCATCGTCGTCTCGCCATCGCGACGACGGAAGATGCCCTTATCCCCGCCACTGGCATCCTCGTCGTCGTCGGCGACGAGAAAAGGCAACGTGCACGTCGGTACTTCCACTCTGGCATCGGACATCAAGGCTCCTGATCTTCATCCCGCACCGTCGATCTCGCGGGGATCCTACCTCCGGAGAGTGCGGCATCGGTCACCTGCCTCCGGGTGCAGCGCTTCTCGCGACCACCTGCACCAGTGATCATCGGAACTGCCCGACGACCCCGCAGGCAGGGGCGGGTCCGCAGTTCCTCCTGGTCCGCTGTCTGGAGGCGCCGAGGCGTGGGCAGCTGGCTGGCCTGCTGGTCCTCGTGGGCCGACACAGACCGGGGCCGTCGCCGGTGCGCCGCATCGATCGTTCCCCATCAGGGGGCTCGGTAGCAACTGCCGAAAAGCAACGAATGCGCTGATCAACGCCGCGAAGGCTGGTCAGCGGGTTACCCTCGCGACGGGTCCGCTTACCCTCGCGACGGGTCCGCTGAGCTGTGTTGACGTTGGTTCTGCTGCCGGTGCTACCGGGATCCTTCCAGGTGTACCCATGATCTAAAGCAAGTAAATGCGAACTAACGCAGCCGGCCATGCGTTAAAAATGCCATAAGGCTGCAAACAATGTTCTTTGAGACAGAACCGGTGAGCGGTAGAAATGTCTCGAGCAGGTCCTAGCCAAACTCTTGACTGTACCCCGACTCCGAACGGATCTAGGACTTCAGACATCCCTATCCCACCAGGTCGGGGCGCTCAACACGCTGGCGCCGACCGGCAACGACATTCCACCCAAGCCTGGACCGGAGTTGACACGGATTCCTCGTCTTTGCGCGGACGGTTCCGAGAACGGGTGGGATGCACACTGACGTGGAAGAAGAAAAAGGGGCGGCGAATGGTGACTCTCTCGAGGAATCAGTCCCGTCAACCATGAAGGGAAGCAGATCATGAAGCGGATCATGAAGCAGGGCGTGATCGCACCAATTGTAATAGCGGCCTCGGCAATCGCGGCGCTGACCGTGGCTACGCCTGCGCAGGCGTATCCCACAAGCTGGTATCTTACGAGCAGTCACAACCCGACCGGAGCGTATTACACAGCTGGTACGGGTTACATCCGTGCCTGGCAGGAGTGCGAGACGAGCAACGGCCAGACGGACTGGTATAACTTGGGGCCATGGCGGGGAATCAATACGTGGTCATGGACCGGATCCTGCACTTACTATCGCGGCCACGGCGTCGACATCTCGAACTGAGGTCCGGACAATCGATCGTGACGTCTCCAGGAAGGTAGTACCGTGTCTGCTCGTGCAGGTGCGCGACGGCAGCCACGGCGGACAACGACCATCGGAGTCCTTGGCCTTGCCGCAGGCATTGTTTTCCTAACGGCCTGCGGAGACGATTCTACGGATCCGCAGCGTGGCAGGGATGCGTTGAATACCGTTGCGCTCGCAGATGCTCCGCCAGCGCAACGGGCGGCCTTTACGGACGGCAAGGTTACCCGGGCCGAGTATCAGGCTGCTTACGCCGCGTTCGCCAGATGCGTCGCGGCTGGAGGCGGTCGCCTCGAGGAGCTGGACCAGGATCCGTCATCAGGCTTGATCCACTATCGAACTGGAGTCAAGCTTGGGACCCCCAAGTCTCCCGACTTGAGCTCGGTCGAAGGGCGCTGTTACCACGAAACCTTTGACATCGTTGAATTCGTTTTTAGCACCACTGACCCAGCGGCTCTCGCCGCGCTTGCGGCTAGCGACGAACGCTTCTACGCCGAACGGGTACGGCCGTGTCTTCTCGCACATAGCGTCGATTCCCCAGCGACGGTTGACTCGGGCAGTGCTGAGTTCAACCGCCTGAACAAGAAGTACGTGGAACTCACCAAGAACGGTGAGTGTTGACCTAGCTCGGATCTTTCACGGGTTGCCCAGGTCGGTTCGGGCGATGATGCCGGCGTTGAACATGCGCACCTACACCCTGTTTGAGATCACCACTGACGAACGGCGGCTGCGCCGTGCCGAGGCGTTCGTGGCCTCTGGTCTGCGAACGGGCGCCTTCCAGCCCGTCGTGGACCGCACCTTCGATCTGGAAGAGAT
>NZ_CAUVXO010000154.1:0-10603 GCF_963555865.1 Protofrankia sp. Cr1 | reverse complement strand
AAATTGTTGGTTTCGTCAGTCTTTGAAGGAGTATAAGCACGTAACGTCACGCTGCGTGGGAATAGCTCACCGCTGACGGCAACTGAGCCGGCCTTTACCTCGCCATTGCTTTCGATGACGCCCAGATCCGTCAGAAAACGGTCGACGTTTCCGGGTGCGGCGGTCGGTTTCGACGTCGGGTTGCCCGATCCGGCTGTCGTGGCGGGTACACCGGTCGCGGTCGCGGGTCCGGTGGATGCGGGTCCGGTGGATGCGGGTCCGGTGGCAGATGTGCCGGTGCCGGTGCCGGTGGACGTGGTCGTCGTGGTGCCGCTGTTCGTCTTCTCGTCCGAGGACCTGTTGCTCAGGGCCGCGACGAGGACGATTACTGCCACGAGGGCCGCCGTGCCGAGTCCGCCGATGAGCCAGGGTGACGGCTTGCGGTGTGCAGGGTTGGGCGGGGCGGGCTGCCGTGGCGGGACCCATGGTGAGGGTGCCGGCGGTTGCGGCTGCCGGGGTTCGGTCCGTGGCACGTGCTGGGGCTGGGGTGGCTTTGGCGGGGCGACGCTGTAGCGGGTGATTTCCGCCGTCACCGTCGGGGGCAGCCAACCCTCACCGATGCGCAACCGCTCGTCGGTGGACGCCGCCCGGCACAGCTCGATCAACGTCGCCGGGGTGGGGCGAGCGGCCGGGTCCTTGTCCACGCACTGTTTCAGCACCCCGCGTACCTGCTCGGGGCAGCGGTCCCAGTCGGGCTGTTGGTGCTCGATGCGGTGGAATACCGCGGCGTCCGCGCCGAAGGGATACTCGCCGGTGACCGCGTAGTAGGCGGTGGAGCCGAGGGAGAAGACGTCCCCGGCCGCGTCGAGGGACCGGCCCCGAACCTGTTCGGGGGCCATGAACGCGGGCGTGCCGATCCGCACACCGGTCTGGGTGATCGCAGCCGAGGATGCCTCGACCGCTCGGGAGATGCCGAAGTCGATCACCCGGGGGCCGTCGGCGGCGAGGATGACGTTCCCCGGCTTGAGGTCGCGGTGGATCACCCCGGCGGCGTGGATGGACTGCAACGCCTCCGCGACCCCGGCGAGCAGGACCAGGACGGTCTCCGGCGGCAGTGCGCCCTGGCGGGCGACGGCCGCGGCCAGGGAGGGTGCGGCGACGTAGGCGGTGGCCAGCCAGGGGCGTGGGGCGTGGGGGTCGCAGTCGATGACCGGCGCGGTGTACAGGCCCTGGACTCGCTGGGCGATCGCGACTTCCGTGGCGAAGCGGCGGCGGAACTCGGGGTCGGCGGCGAACTCCGGACGGGCGATCTTCAGGGCGACTGGGCGGCCGCCGGGGGTGTAGGAGAGGTACACCGCGCCCATCCCGCCCTCGCCGATCCGGGCCCGGAGCAGATATCCGCTGATCTCGCGGGGGTCCTGTGGGGTCAGCGGCGTGAACACCGCATCCCACGCCGGCTCCGACCCGCCGGACGGTGCTGGTGCTGGTGCTGGTGCTGGTGCCGGCGTCGGCGTCGGCCCGGGTCGGTTCGGGTCAGGCCGGGCCGCCCCTGGCGGCGTGCTGCTCGTCGTCATCCGCGTCACACCACGCCCATGGCGCCGCGGCCGATCAGTATCGCGAGTGTGTCACCGCTGCCCAGTGTGTCTGCCACTTGCCGTCCTCAATCGCGTGCGTCACGTGAGACTGCGCAGCATAGTGTCGCAGAACATGGGTTTCGGTATGGATTGTCGCCACATCCTGCTCCGGACGCGGTGGTCGTCGGTGACACCTGCAGTGGATGGTCAGGCGAGGCCGAGGACGTCGATGAGGCGGCGGGCGCCCGCGCCACCGGAGTCGAGCGCGATCGCCAGTGCCCGGGGCACGTCCAGATCGTCGCGCAGCGCCGCGTCGACCGCGTCGACCGCAGCCGCCGGGTCCGGCGCGGAGCGGGCGCGCCCGGCCGCGACATACAGCTGGTCGAGGGTGTCCTCGACTCCGGTCAGGGCTGACTCGTGGTAGTCCCAGGCGTCCTGCCAGCGTCGGGCGAGGCACAGCAGGCGGACGGCCGCCGGCGTGTGCCGGTCGAGCAGGTCGTCGACGAGCGTCAGATTGCCCAGGGACTTCGACATCCTGATGCCATCGACTCGGACGGAGCCGACCTGTAACCAGGCGCGGGCGAACGGTGCCACCCCGGTCGCGCGTTCGGCGAGCAGACTCTCCACCGCGTGGTGGGGGAAACGCAGGTCCTCACCGCCGGCGTGCAGGTCGATACCGGAGCCGAACGTGTTGAGCACCATCGCCGCGCACTCCGCGTGCCAGCCGGGCCGCCCCGGACCCCACGGGCTCGGCCAGCTCACCCCGCTCTGGCCGATGTCTCGCGAGCCATCAATGCCGGCGCCCCTGCTGTGGCTGTGGCTGTCGCTGTCGCCGGCACGCCAGACCGCCACGTCGAGAGGATCATCGCGTTGCGGGTCGTCCGGGTCGTCGTTGAACTCGGCGGCGAGCGTGACCGCCTCGTCCAGGCCGAGGCCCACCCGTGCCGCCGCATCACTGGTACGCGCGTAGACGGTGCCGTTGCGCAGATAGGCGTGCCCGGCGGCAAGCAGGGCCTGCCCAAGTTCGATCACATGGATGACGGATGCGCGGGCGGTCGGCTCGTGGTCGGGCGGGCGGACGCCGAGCGCGGCCATGCTCCGGTCGAAGGCAAAGCGCCCGATCGCGGCGACCTGATCGTAGGGCATGCCGACCCGGCGGGCCTCGACGAACATCGCGTCATCCACGTCGGTGATGTTGCGTGCGACTTCCACCCGGACGCCCACACTCCGCCAGACCCGGACGGCGAGATCCGTCCACAGGTAGGTGGACGCGTGACCGAGGTGCGTGACGTCGTAGGGAGTGATCCCGCAGACGTACACCCGCGCCCGACCAACGATCGGCAGTGCGGCGCCGTTGAGCCGCAGGGGATCCCGGGAAGGCTCTGCGACGGCATCCATACGGCCAGGATGCCACCTTTCACCTGCCGTCTCATCTGATGACTGGTGCCGGCGGGCATATTCGATCTTATTGGACCCGGGTGCGTCGCCCGCGGCCGCAGGGACATGTCACGGGCAGCTTTCCTCGAACTTGACGACATTGAAGGTGACCGGGGTCCCGAGGGAGTAGGGCTTACCGGCGGCCGGGGACGTCGAGCAGATCTTCCAGTTGCTTGCGACCACCACCACCCGGTTCGCGCCGGTGGCGTCATGCACCGTGACACTTGCGTTGGTTCCGAACGCCGGCCGGACGGCGTTCAGCGACCGGCCGGCGAGGTTCGGCATGGTCGTGCCGATACTCGGGACAGCGGTGTCCACGGCTCCCGGCGCTGGGCAGGACTCCTCGAGTTTGACCACGCCGAAGTCCACCTTGGTGCTGACCGGATGCGTCCCGGCGGCGGGGGACTGGTCGCAGACCTGCCAGTCGCGGTCGAGAATCTGGTGCCGGCCCCGGCCGAGTGCGTCATGAGATGTCAACGTTGTGAAGCCGGCTGCCTGCGCGGTGTCCTGGGCGAACTGGAGACCCTTGCCGACCAGATTCGGCAGGGTGCCCGTTGCGTCCGCGCTCGTGACGGAACCCGGCTTCGGTGTGCTGCCGCCGGCGCGTCCTGAGCTGACGCCGCCGCTGGGACCGCAGCCGGTCAGGGCGAGCGCCGCCGCCGCTGGGAGTGCGACGACCGCGAGGAGCACGATCGCGGACCGACCGGGGTACCAGACCGGCGCCCGCGACTGCGATCCTCCACGCGACCGCCACCGATGCATCGACACATCATCAGGATGACGCCTCCTTCCGCGTCTGTCCGCAGAACATCCAACACCCGATACCGGCGTGCGGACCGACCGTCCGACGCGGCCCATGCTCACTGCCTTACGAAGAGTGCAGCTTCGGGCGGGGCGCCAGCGCGGCGAGAGCAGTGGAACCGCACCTGTCGGGATTGATTTGCATCAGGTCCATCAGCTGGCTCAGCCAAGGTCTTTGGTGGCTCTCCATGCAGGTCGCGACCTGAGCGAAAGACATTCGCCTGATTTCAGTCGTCGCAGCAGAATCGGCGCTAAGATGATTGGTCCGCCGAGGTCCCGACGGCTGTAGCATTGGCTTCCCACGTATTCAGCCCGTGACCAGGTGGAGGACATCATCGAGGTCGCGGACAGGGTTCGTGGCGGCCGGATTGGATTCTATTTGCAGCTCAGGATGGCCTAGTAGTTGACACACCGACCGTGCCGTAGCTACGCTTCTAAAATACGACTTGACGCAACGGATTCGCTGTCTCGCAGGTACCTCTATTCTGATTATGGTGAGGGATTGACCACGATAAAAAGTGCCTCCGCAAAGTGGACCCTGAGTGATGTGGTTGCGCTCGCTGCTCTTCAACCATTGGTCAAGGGCTTTGTCCCGTGGACTGCCTGGTCGATGCGTCCTGCGGCGATTGTTAGTATCATCAATGAACTCGAGTTGAAGCGTCGACGCACGGTCGTCGAGTTGGGCTCTGGAGCCTCCACGATTTTTCTTGCTCGGGCGGTCGAGGGTACTGGAGGCCGATTGGTCAGCATCGAACACAATCATGAATATGCAAATTACATCCGACGTCTTATCAGTCGGGAAGGGTTGGAACGGGTAGCGCAGGTGGAAACAGTTGATCTTAACCGTTACGCGCCTGTTGACACAGGCAAACCAGCCGGCTGGGATCTGCCGGAGGTCTGGTATGATATAGACGTTATTCGTTCGGTTTGTCCTATGGGGATTGACATGCTCATAGTAGATGGCCCACCGGCAGGGGATCAGGGAACGGTACTGGTTCGTGAACCTGCTGTCGGCGCATTGCGAGATAAATTCAATTCGGAATTTTCAATTTTCTTGGATGATGCCGACCGATTGGCGGAACGTGAAACGATGCAATGCTGGGAAGAGCAGCTGGGAATCGGCATGGTAATTGTTGAGCGAATTTCGCTCGGGATGGGGAGTTCTGATGGGGGAATCATCCCAACCCTCTAGCCTTCCGGTGTTATCCGAGGAGGAGAAGCGGAATGTGGATTTTGACATCCGGGTTATTGACGGATCGGTCGGCGTAATTGCGCGCTGGGCACGTGGCAAGCGGTCCGAGATGGAAGCCGCATTGTTCGGTGATTCCACTTCCCTCGAACATCCATACCTGGGGCTTGTCAAGAGTATCGGAAATGGGGCCGCGCTCGTCAGTTCACGTTTATCCGATCTCGGTGTAGTGCTACTTGAAGTCGATCTTCAGCCGCAAGACGAGGATGGCGTCACCGCACCGCTGGATTCCATGTCTAATTCCCGGTTAGCGATGCTGCGTTGCCTTGTGATGTGGGGCTGGGGCACAGGTGCGGAGAGTGAGGAACTCGCAAAGGCGTTGCTGGAACGTCCTATTGGGCCGATCAGTTCTAAGGAACCCCGACTGGCTGCCACTCTTGAAGAAAGCGGCTGGGCTGTCGCGGATGCCTGGCTCCTGACCTCTGTTTCGCCGATCACCGATAGAGACCAGACTCCATGGTGTGTTCGCGGTGCCCGTATTTTATACAGTGACCAGGGTCTCCTGGTCGCCTGGCATGCTCTATTCACGGCGCAGGACTGGTATCGAACGCCGGACAAGAGCCTCATAACGCCGTTGCCGGAGCGTCTCCGCCGTCGTGGTCAACTGTTTGGAATAGAAGGAAATTCCGGCGTAGACTACGCCGGCCGTCTGATTCAAGATATCCTGCAACATCATGAATGGACGGTGTGGCAGCTGACGCAACGTGTCGAGGAGTGGGAACGTGACTTCTTCGGCGCCGCACGCGAAGGTGCGTTCTTCGATGGATTTGATCTACAGAACCTCGGGGTTCGCCTTGATGAGATACATAAACTGGTGGTTCAGCTCAGGCAGGTAGGTAGGGATCTTGATCGGCGCGCTGATCTTGCCTGGTTGCCGGCTCCGACTATGGCGGATCCCGCGCCTTCGATGAATGCTCTTAATCACGAAGTTCATCAACGTGTTAAACAGATGCAAGAGCGCATCGAGAGTCTTAACGGCAGTCTGCGAGAGGGCTGGACGCTCCTGGCAAGCGCTGCCGCGGGAGCGCAGGTCGAGTTTCAGCGAAGCACTCAGGAGCTTCAACAGCGATTTCAGAACGCCGCTGCTTTTGTCGCGGCTCTGGTACTTGTGCCCGGTCTTGTGATCAGTCTGTATTCGGCGAACGTCAAGGGGCTTCCTGGCCTGGGCTACCAGGCTGGCCTACGAAATATCGGCATCTACGCTCTTCTGGGCGCCGCGATTACGGGTGGCTCGCTTAATGCGCTTGCAAATGGTCGTCGGATCTTGGCATACAGCATTCTCTATGTCGGCGTAGTTGGCCTGCTCCTGACAACGCTTATACTGCTCTAGTCTGAGACGAGGCGTGTTGATGTCAAAAGTGTCCATCATTACTGCTGTCACGCGACCGGGCTTGCTACCGGCTCTGTATGAGGCCCTCACACTTCAGGACGTTGCCTGGGAGTGGCTTGTTCAGCTGGATGGAGAAGCCATATCGTGGGTACCGCAACCGGCGGACGAGAAATGGCTCGGTGACGAGAGGGTGCAGCTCGAGCGAAACGCCCGCCCAATGGGATCAGGAACGACAAGAAACCAGGCTTTGATGCGGGCGAGCAATGATCTAATTCTGTGCGTTGACGATGATGACCTTCTTTATCCTAAGGCACTTGGCGCACTGTGTCGCGCGTTGGATAAGTGGCCCGAGTGCTTTGGCGCATGGGGTAGATGCGATGTCCAGCGCAGCGCCGCGACCGAGTCGGAGGTGTTCCGGGCGTGGCATGTTGATGGTCCGATCGAGCCGGGAACAATTCTTAGACGGTTCGAGGATTCCGGCGAATTTGCGGTACACGTTGGCGCCGTTTTATGGCGACGTGGTCACCTAATTGCCGTCGGTGGTTACGGGGCGCTTCCTCGTTCGATCGACACAAATCCGTTCTTGGCGTGTGAAGCACTTTTCCCAGTCTGCTATGTCGATGTACCGGTGTATCTCTATCGCCTCCATGGCCAGCAGATGACCCAGGACGAGAGTTACAAGGCGATGCAGCGGCGTGTCCACGCGTTCAATTTTGAACGTGCGCATCAACTCAACCACCTGCTGCAGATCCGTCCAAAGTAGTTGGCGCTCTCGAGCGGTCGGTGTGTGGGCGTTGGCTGCGCTTGAACGTCGAGCACGAAAACCGGTGTGACGTCGACGGTACAGTCGACGGCGCAGCCGGCGGCAGTACGTCAGTCGTGGTCGGTCATGAAGTCCACGGGGCCCCGATAGCCGCAGCGGAGCAGGACGTCGAGCATCTGCTGGTCGAACAGTGCGCTCGCGTCCCCCATCACCGGCGGGAGATGGCCCAGCAGTTCCAGGGACAGGAAGCCGTGCAACTGTGTCCAAACGATCAGGCACCCTGCCAGCCCTTCCGGTGGGATCGGGTTGCCCATCTCCTCGCGCCAGGCTTCGACCTTGGCACGCAGCGTCGGGGTGAGCTCGGCGGCGAAGTGGGACGGGTCGAGCAGCCCGGCCTGGATCGACTCGGCCATACAGCGGAACAGCACCTGCACCGCCCGGTCCGTATCCGGGCAGGGCTTGGTGTCGGGTGGTGTGTAGTCGGGCACGAGCGTCCCGAAAATCAGCATGTATTCGGTGACGTGTTCGTGTGACCACTGACGGTAGGAACGTGTCACGTTGAGCCATCGCTTGGCGTGGTCATCGGATGGCGCGAGGGCGAAGGCATCCTCGAGCGTGTCCGCCAGCGAGCGGAACCCGTCGGCTATCAGTGCGGCGATGAGCTCGTCGCGACTGTCGAAGTACCGATAGAGCGCGGACGGGGTCAGGCCCATCGTCCGGGCTACCGCCCGCAGTGACACGCCAGCCGCGCCATGGGCGTTGAGCTGGTCGCGAGCGGTCTGCTTGATCTCGTCAATGGTCGCGAGTCGGAGGCGTTCGCGTCTCGAGGCCGGCTTAGGAGGCCGCTGAACAACGTCTGTCCGGCTCGCGTCCCCCCGCGTCCCGCCTGGCGTCGTTGTCGTCTGCCCGGATAGAACACCGCTATCCGGGCCTCCTGCGCCTTGCCAGTCGGGCGCGGATGGCCCGCTCGCGGATCGAACGCCGTTATTCAGCGGCCTCCTGGTCACGTGGGCCATGCTGTGCCGTCCAGTGAACACTGTCAACTTTCTGGGCGATATGTCTTGACTGTGGCCGGTGTGTGCGAACACTGTTCGCTGGAGCGATGACAACTCTCTGGGGGTCCTGGTGTTCGCAAGACTCGCGCACGTGGTCACGCGCCGGCCCAAACAGCTTGTGCTGGTGGCCCTGCTGGTCGTGGCCGCTACGGCAGTGCTCGGTGTGGGAGCGTTCGGGAAGTTGTTGACCGGGGGCTTCGCCGATCCGCAGTCGGAGTCCATCCGGGCGAAGCATGCAGTTGACGCACATTTCGGCGGTCAACCCAACCTGGTGCTCCTCGTCACGGCCCGGTCGGGAACGGTCGACGACCCCGATGCCGTGGCCGGTGGCAGGGAGGTCGTCCGTCGGCTCGCTGCCGAACCGGGGGTGAAGCGGGTGATCTCGTACTGGGACGGAGGTGGTGCCCGGTTGCGTTCGACCGACGGCCGCCGCGCCCTTGTCGTGGCCCGGGTACCCGATAAGGACCGAGTCAAGGAACTGGTGACCGGCTACGAGAAGGTCGTGGACGACGCTGCTCCCCTCACCGTGACGCCAGGCGGCGGGGCGACCATTAACAAGGACGTCAACAGTCAGGTCACCAAGGACCTCGCCGTGGCCGAGTCGATAGCCATTCCAATCACAATGGTGCTGCTGGTGCTCGCCTTCGGCAGCGCCGTCGCAGCCCTGCTGCCGCTGGTCGTCGGCGTGGCCGGCATCTTCGGCGGGCTTGCCATCCTTTCCGTTCTCGCCAGCCTCACCGACGTCTCGATCTTTGCGGTCAACCTCACCACCGCGCTCGGGCTGGGTCTGGGTATCGACTACACCCTGCTGATGGTCAGCAGGTTTCGTGAGGAGCTCGCAGCCGGGTCGGATCGCGCCGACGCGGTCGCGACCACCATGCGCACGGCCGGCCGCACCATCCTGTTCAGCGGCGCCACCGTCGCGGTGGTGCTCGCGGTGATGTTGGTGTTCCCGCCCTTCTTCCTGAAGTCGATGGCCTACGCCGGCATCGCCGTCACGGTCTTCTCGGTTCTCAGCGCGCTGCTGGTCGTACCCGCGGTGCTGATGCTGCTCGGCCCGCGGGTCAACGCGCTCACGGTCGGCCGGGCGCGGTCGGGCTCAGCGCAGGCGGCCGAATCGGGTGCCTGGCGGGCCATCGCGTCCGCGGTCATGCGTCGGCCGGTACTCACCGGCGTGCCCGCTATCGCCCTGCTGCTGGCGCTCGGGATCCCCTTCCTGCACGTCTCCTTCAGCGCCCCGGATGACCGGGTGCTGCGGAACACCGCTGCCAGCCGTCAGGTCGGCGACATCGTCCGGGCCGACTTCTCCTCGAACGTCCCCGCGGCCACGACCGTCGTCGTGCAGAGCACGGCGCCCGTGGACGGCCCGGCGCTCGCGTCCGGGCTGGCCAGGTACGCGGGTGAGCTTTCGACCGTGGCGAACGTGGCCGGCGTGAACAGCGCCGCAGGCACCTTTGCCGGCGGCCGCCAGAGCGCGCCCGCCGGCCCGGCTGACGCCCGGTTCACCGCCGGAACCGTCACCTACCTTGAGGTGGTTCCCTCGGTCGACCCCGCATCCAGTGCGGGCCAGGACCTTGTCAAGGCAGTGCGTGCACGGCCCGCGCCGGCGGGAACATCCGTACTCGTCGGCGGGCCGTCGGCCGCCCTGGTCGATGGAAAGCACACCATCGCCGCCCGGTTGCCGCTGGCCATCGGGTTGATCTCGCTTGCCACGTTCGTGCTCCTCTTCCTGTTCACCGGTAGTGTCGTAATGCCGATCAAGGCGTTGATACTCAGTGCGCTGTCGCTGACCGCCGTGCTCGGAGCCGCCGTCTGGATTTTCCAGGACGGGCATCTTTCTGGCATGCTCGGTTTTCTTCCGGGGCCGCTGGACACGTCCATGCCGGTGCTGCTGTTCTGCATCGCCTTCGGTCTGTCCATGGACTACGAGGTGTTCCTGCTGTCACGAATCAAGGAGGAGCACGACCGCGGCGTCGACAACGCCGAGGCCGTCGCGGCCGGCCTTGCCCGCACCGGACGGATTGTGACCACTGCCGCGGCCCTGCTCGCGGTGACCTTTGCGGCGTTTGTGACATCGTCGGTCACCTTCCTGCAGATGTTCGGCCTCGGCACCGCGCTGGCGATCGTCCTGGATGCCACCCTTATCCGGGGGGTGCTGGTCCCGGCGTTCATGCGGTTGGCCGGCAAGGCCAACTGGTGGGCGCCCCGGCCGCTGCGGGCACTGCATTCCCGGATCGGCCTGGCCGAGGCGCCTGCATCGATACTGGACAAATAGGAGTACAAACAGTCGGACGAATAAGCGGGAATTCCATCGAGACACCATTGTGGGTCTTGTCACGACCACGTATGGGGCTCTAATCTCGATCCATCCGAGTTCGTCTGGACTGTAACTGTGGGCGGGTGGAAACGGTTCCC
>NZ_CAUVXO010000153.1:11370-12189 GCF_963555865.1 Protofrankia sp. Cr1 | reverse complement strand
CACCAAGGCATCGCTGTCACAGCGGCTACACATCCACGCGGCCACCCGCCGGCCCCCACTCGCCGACCTGCACATCCGCCACCGCGGCGTGTGCACCGCCATCGAGGGCCAGGTCACCGACGACGAGCCCATCCCGCTGATACGGCTGCGCTCCACCGGATCCGCCACCCACCGGGGATTCGCCCTCCACCTCGCGAGCAAAAACGGATACCAGGACACCCTCCTGCCCACCGGCACCTTCACCGGCACCCCCGAAGAGGCCCTCGACGGCGCCTACGAGCGGAACCTGTCGACCCCCGACAGCTGACCGCCCCCGCCTGCCCAGGTGTCAACCCCCGAAGGACTTACGGGCGAGACCACTTAGCAGAGGTCGCATACGACAGGTGGCTGGCCTTTGAGAGGAAACGGCGGGAGGGCTCATGACCGAGTTCCATGACTGGGATGACATCCGTGCCGAGCTGCACGACGGCGACGATGAGGCGCTTGCCGCCGAGCGGGCGCGCACTGAGTCCTGGATCAGTGCCTTCCACCTTGGCGAGGAGCGCAAGCGGCTGGGTCTGACACAGCGTCAGGTAGCCGAGCTGATGGGCGTCTCACCGGGGCGGGTAAGCCAGATCGAGAACGGTGACCTCGACGTCAACGAGGTCGCGACGCTGAGCCGGTACGCCCGGGCGCTGGGTGCCCGCATGCGGATCATTTTCGACTACGGCAACGACCTCCGTCAGATCGCCTGAGGCGCTGCCGGTGAACAGAATCCGGGTGACGGGGCCGGGGTGCGTAGGTCGTTGAGGCCATCCTGATGACCAGAACCACCTACCG
>NZ_CAUVXO010000153.1:9151-10911 GCF_963555865.1 Protofrankia sp. Cr1 | reverse complement strand
TTCGGCCGAATGTCGTCCGACAGTAGGTGGAATCGGTCGTTATGTCGGTGGATATCCACTGATGTCGATCGGTGCAGGTCGCAGCCTCGGGGCCGTCCACCGACGTCCACGGACGTCCATCCCCTGTGCAGTACAACTGCATTACAGCGATGATTCGGATCATGGCCACGGAACGTGAAGCCGGCTTGGACGTCCCCGGCACCGAAAAGAATACGATCTCCCCTGCTCGCCAGCGCCGGCAACGACGGGACCGTACGGGCATGGGATGTGCGCATCGGGCAGCCCGTCACAACCCTGGTCGCGCTTCAGGCCGGCGGCAGGGCATGCCTGCGTCCCGATGGCTCTTACACCATCTCCGGCGAGGTTGACGACAATTTCTGGTGGGCAATCAAGATCTACCGCTTCGGCCCCGGAGAACTCGACCCGTATACCCCGGCGATCCGCGCCTTGGCCCCGACTGCTCTCATCCCCTTCTCCATGCCGGTTTATCCCGGCGCTCCATGTATTCGGTGACGCCGTGGGATGGCTGCTTCCGTTCCAGTGGGTCGGCTCGCCATCCCCTTGACACCGCAGTTCCGGAACGGATTGCATGGGCTGATGGACATTAGCCACAAGGGCGCATGATGGCCGTTGACCTCGCACCGGCTCCGGTGACAGCGATCGACACCGAGGCACGGTCATGACCGACGCGGCCACCGCGGCCACCGCGGCGCCCGCCGGGCTCGACCTCCCCGCGCTGCAACGGTTCTTCGACACCGTGGTGGCGGATGCGGGTCCGATCCGGGCCGAACTCCTGCACGGCGGCCGGTCCAACCTCACCTACCGCATCACCGACGGGCGCTCGGCCTGGGTGCTGCGCAGACCGCCGCTGGGCGGCCTGACCCCGTCGGCACACGACATCGCCCGGGAATACCGGGTGGTGGCGGCCCTCTTCGACAGCGCTGTACCCGTCGCCCGGCCGGTCGCGCTGCGGGAGGACCCGGATGTGCTCGGCGTCCCGTTCTGCCTGGTCGAGTACGTCGACGGGCAGGTGATCCGTACCCGTGCGGAGCTGCACGCACTGCCGGCCGCGGACATCACCCGCTGCGCGTTCGGCCTCATCGACGTGCTGGCCCGATTGCACGCCGTCGATCCGGCGGCCGTCGGGCTCGAGGGGTTCGGCAGAGCGGCGGGCTACCTCAACCGCCAGGTCCGGCGCTGGCACGACCAGTGGACCCGCGTGGCGACCCGGGAGCTCGCCGATCTGGACCTGCTGCACACCCGGCTGATCGAGGCGTGCCCGGCCGAGAGCGGCGCGTCGATCGTACACGGGGACTTCCGCATCGACAACGCGATCCTCGACCCGGGGGATGTCGGCACGGTGCGGGCGCTCGTGGACTGGGAGATGGCGACGCTCGGCGACCCCCTCGCCGACCTCGGCCTGCACATCGCCTACGCCGATCCGGCCTTCGACCCCGTGCTGGGCGGTGAGGCCGCCTCGACCAGCCCTCGCCTACCGTCCGCCGACGCGCTCGTCGAACGCTATTGCGCGACCTCCGGGCGTGCGGTGACAAACCTGCCGTTCTACCTCGCGCTGGGCTGTTTCAAGGCCGCTATCATCGCCGCGGGTATTCACGCGCGGCACGCCCAGGGCATGACCGTCGGAACCGGTTTCGAGACCGTCGGCTCGGCGGTACCGCTCCTGGTGGCGGCAGGATTGACAGCCCTGTCCGGGAAGTAAGCGACCCGGACAGGAGGCCCATGCACCCGGCCTCCGCCGG
>NZ_CAUVXO010000153.1:6003-8734 GCF_963555865.1 Protofrankia sp. Cr1 | reverse complement strand
CGGCCTGGTCGCGGTATCCCGACGGCAGTTCGGCGAGCGAGTCATAGGTGCGAGTGACGATGGCGTCGAGGTTGTAACGGCCGGCGCGGTGGAGATCGGCGAGAAAACGGATGCCTTTTCGCCCGTCCCATGAGCCGGCGAGACAGCCGACGATCTGCTTCTCCAGGCTCTGCAGGTTCCGCAGGTTGATCGTGGCCGTGTTCTCGTCGGCGGGATGGACGTTTACCACGACCACCCGGCCGCGCTTTCCGACGAGGGAGAGGGCCGCCTCGGTGCAGCGGCCGTCACCGACCGCCATGGCCATGACGACCGTGTTCGCCATCCGGCCGGCCGTCATGTCGGTCACCACCGTCGCCGCCTCCCCGAGGCTTGCCACCGCGATGTCGGCACCGAGCCGTTTCGCGACACCTCGCTTGAAGGGAACGGGATCAACGGCCACGATCGAGCGGGCGCCGGCAAAACGAGCGGCCTGGACGGCGTTCGCACCGATCCCGCCGACCCCGACCACCACGACCGTGTCGCCGGCACGGACCTCGGCGGTGTTCAGGACGGCTCCCCATCCGGTGACACCGGCGCAGGCGATGGTGCAGGCGGCCTCAAGAGGCAGCGCGGGATCGACGACGACGCAACTCGCCTCATTGACGACCGTGTGCTCGGCAAAGGTACCGAGAAACACGAAGACGCTCAGATCCTCGCCGCGGGCATGATGGCGGGCGGTGCCGTCGGAGATCTGGAAGCCCTGCCCGATCAGGGCACCCCGCTCACAGAGGTACGGGAGGGCGTCGAGGCATGCGGCGCACGCCCCGCACGGCGGCAACGGAACGCTGAGCACGACATGGTCGCCGGGACGAACTGCGTGCACCCCGGCTCCGACGGCCTCGACGACGCCCGCTCCCTCGTGGCCGCCGATAACCGGCCGGCGCGCGCCGGGATACCCACCGTCGAGCAGGTGGTGATCGCTGTGGCACAGGCCGGTGGCCACCATCCGGACCAGGACCTCACCCGCGGCCGGCGGGTCGAGGGTGATCTCCTCAATGCTCCACTGCGACCGATCGGGCCACAGCACTGCCGCACGTGTCCTCATCGCCATGAGATCCCGTCAGTCGAAGGTGACCGTCAGCTGAAGGTGACCGTCAGTTGAAGGTGACGACGCCACGGATGTTCAGCCCGGCGTGCATGTCCTCGTAACCCTGGTTGATCTCCTCCAGCGGGTAGGTACGGGTGACCAGCTCGTCGAGTTTGAGATCCCCCCGCTTGTAGAGGTCGATCATCAGCGGGATCTCACGCACCGGGGAACCCATGCCGTAGATCGCCCCCTGGATCCGCTTCTGGTACATCGTCAGCTCAAGCAGGTTGACTGGGATACCCGTCTCGTTCTGGTTGCCGGCGGCGGTGGCGACGACGGTTCCGCCTTTGCGGATGGCCGCGAACGCCCGGGCGAGATGCTGCCCGGTCACAACGCCGACCGTGACCACGGCCGCGTCCGCGCCCTGCCCGTTGGTGATGCTGCGTGCCAGTTCGGCCGCCGGCTCGATGTCGGCGAACGCGTCGGTTGCCCCCATCTTCATGGCAAGTTCCCGTTTGAAAGGGACGGGATCGACGGTGATGACCCGGGTGGCTCCGACGTAGCGGGCGCCCTGGACCGCGTTCATGCCGACCCCGCCGGTACCCACGATGATGATGACGTCGCCGGGGACGATGCCGGCCGCCCGGACCGAGGAACCCCACCCGGTGGGCACCCCGCAGCCAACCAGGCAGGCGACCTGGAAGGGCACATCATCGTCGATCTTCACGCAGGAGGCCTCGGGCATCACGCTCCACTCGGAGAAGGTGGAGACACAGCCCCCCTGGCCGACGTCACGACCGTCCACATGCATCCGGAAGGTGCCGTCGAGCTGACTGCCGGTGAGCATCAGCGCGCCGTTGTCGCAGAGGTTCTGCTGGCCGGACGCGCACCACCGGCAGCGCCCGCAGCCGGGGACGAAGGAGGTGACGATGCGGTCGCCGGGCTTGAGCGTCCGCACGCCCGGTCCCACCGCCTCGACGACACCGGCTCCCTCATGGCCGCCGACGAACGGCAGGGTGGCGACACTGATGTCGCCCTTGGCGAAGTGGTCGTCGGAGTGGCATAAACCGCTCGCGGCCAGGTTGACGAGAACCTCGTTCTCCCTCGGCTCGTCCAGCTCGACCTCGCCGACCTCCCACCGGCCGGGCGCTTCCCACAGCACTGCTGCGCGCGTCCTCATGATCATGTTTCACTCTCTACAGATGACTGTTCTACAGACGGTAGTTCTACAGAAAGTAGTTGTGGCTTCCACTGGGGGATGACGACACCGTCGGCGACGGGCTCGAACCAGACCCGCATCGGCTGCCCGGCGGTGATCGGGTACGCGCCGGGCAGGTGACCGACAAGACGAGCGGCCGGCACGTCGTCGAGCTGGACGAGGACCACCGTGTAGGGCACCGGGAAGAACGGATGTACCTGGTGGGTGACCACCGTCCAGGAGTAGACGCTCCCGGTGCCGGCCACCGACTGCCAGCGCCCGTCCCAGCTCCCGCAGGTATGGCAGTAGGCCCTGGGCATGTGCAGGAGGCCGTCGCACCCGTTGCACATCCGCACGACCAGCTCACCGCGCCGGGCGGCCTGGAAGAAGCCGCCGGTGTCCCGGTCGTCGTCCCTGGGGACAAGGCGCGGGTCCGCCGTTTCGGGCAGGCCCCGCCCCGCTGCCCA
>NZ_CAUVXO010000153.1:0-5338 GCF_963555865.1 Protofrankia sp. Cr1 | reverse complement strand
CTGGCGGACACCCTCGAGGATGTGGTTCATGCCGTGCAGGTAGCCCTCGGACAGATGCCCGCCGCCGGTGTTGATCGGGATACGGCCGCCGAGGTCGATCCCGCCGCCGGCGACGAACGGCCCGCCCTCGCCCTTCGGGCAGAATCCCCAGTCCTCGAGCTGAAGTAGCACCGTGATCGTGAAGCAGTCGTAGATCTGGGCGACGTCGATGTCGTGCGGACCAAGGCCGGCGCGGCGGTAGAGCGTGCGGGCGACCGACCGGGCCGGCAGCTCGGTGATCGATTCCCGCATCAGGACGGGGAACTGGACGCCGGGCTGAGGGTTGCGGCCGCTGCCCTGCGCCACCGCCCGGATCAGGACCGGCGGCTTGCGGCCGTCGCGCGCCCGGGCCGCGCTCGTCACGACAAGCGCGCACGCCCCGTCCGTCTCCAGACAGAAGTCGAACAGCCGCAACGGATCGGCGATCATCCGGGCGGCCAGGTAGTCGTCCATCGACAGCGCACGCCCGTGCATCTGCGCCGCGGGGTTCGCGTTCGCCCGGGCCCGGCAGACCAGCGCGATGTGCCCGAGCTCCTCCGCCCGCGTCCCATACTCGATCATGTGTCGCCGGGCCATCACCGCGAAGATCTGCCCTGGAGTGAGCAGTCCGTAGGGGGAGAAGAACTCGTCGTAGCTACCCGCACCACCAACCTGCGCGTCCACGGTGGACGACAGCCCGTACCGGCGCCCGGAGCGGCCGTTGAGCTCCCGGAACACCAGCACCGTCGTGGCCTGGCCGGACAGGATGGCGCCCACCGCCTGGCCGACCATCGCGCACGGCGCCACCCCGCCCGGACCGACCTCCGACCAGTAGGTCAGATCCTGGATGCCCAGCGCGTCGGCAAGATCGTGCTGGCGCACGGTGTCCATGTCGCAGCGGACGATGCCGTCGACGTCACGCGGGGACAACCCGGCGTCATCGAGAGCGGCCAAGGCCGCCTGCGTCGCCAACGTCAGGTCGCTGCGGCCCGAGGCACGCGAATAGTCGGTCGCGCCGATGCCGACGATCGCACACCGGTCCCGGTGGTGGAACTCCTCGTCCACGGTCACGGTCCGGCCTCGACCGTGAGATGGCGGATGAGCTGCTCCCGGTGGTGGGCGGGGTCACCGAACATCAGCTCGCTGCTGGTGGCTCGGCGGAAGTACAGATGGGCGGGGTGCTCCCAGGTGAACCCGATACCCCCGTGCACCTGGATGTTCTCGGCCGCCGCGAACGCGAAAGCCTCCGAGCAGCGGACCTTCGCGACGGATGCGGCCACCGCCAGCTCCACCTCGTGTTCCTGGGCCGCCCACAGCCCGTATGCCACCGCCGAGCGGGCAGCGTCGAGTTCCAGCGCGATCTCGGCGCAGCGGTGTTTGATCGCCTGGAACTGCCCGATCGGACGTCCGAACTGCACCCGCGTCTTCGCGTATCCGACCGCCATGTCCAGCACGTGCGCCGCCCCGCCGGTCTGTTCGCAGGCCAGGGCGACGGCGGCTAGGTGCACGAGGTACGCCAACGTCGGCTGCGCACCGCCCGGCGCGCCGAGCAGACGGCCCGGCACGTCGTCGAGGTCAAGGCGTGCCTGGCGCCGGGTCGGGTCCAGCGTCCGCATCGCGCTCCGGCGCAGGCCGGGCGCGGTGCCCTCGACCGCGAACAGGCTGACCCCGCCGTCGCCGTCGCCGGTGCCGCCGTCGCCGCCGCCGTCGGTGCGGGCGGCCACGAGGAGGAGATCGGCGTGCAGCCCGTCGAGGACGAACATCTTCGTCCCCCGCAGCCGCCATCCCGACCCATCGTGGGTCGCGGTGGCGGCCACGCCTGCCGCATCCCAGCGAACCGACTCCTCGGCGAGCGCGACGGTCGCGACGATATGGCCGGCGGCGATACCCGGCAGGTAGTCCGTGCGGGCGGCCTCGTCGTCCAGATGGAGCAGAACACCGGTGGCGAGCACGGCGGTGGACAGGTACGGCGCGCACAGCAGGGCGCGCCCCATCTCCTCCAGGACGATGCCGACCTCGCCGACACCTGCCCCGGCCCCGCCGTACTCCTCGGGGACGAGCAGGCCGACGACACCCAGCTCACCCGCCAGCCGCGACCAGACCTCCCGGTCGAAGCCTTCAGGGGTCTCCATCAGCCGCCGGACCTCGGTCTGCGGCGAATGCTCCGCCAGAAACGCCCGGACGGCGTGGCGTAACTGCTCGCGTTCCTCACTCGACGCCAGATCCATATCCCAGACCACGCCGCCTCCTCAGCCTTTCTAACCCGTGTTCATGACAATGAACACGGGCGATATAATTTACGGTAAGTTGTGGGTGATATCCGCGTCGTAGGGTGTGGTCGCCTGGCCACCGTCCACGGTCAGCACCGCCCCGGTGGTAAAGCTTGACGCCCGCGAGGCAAAGTACAGCGCCGCCCCGACAATTTCGTCCGGCTGTCCACCGCGGCGCAGCGGGAACCGGCGCGCGAGCGTCGCGAAGGCTTCTGCATCCCACGCCTCGCTGATATCGGTGAAAAACGGCCCGGCCATGATTGTGTTCACCCGGACCGCCGGTCCGAACGCCAGCGCGAACCCGGTTGTCAACGTGTTCAGCCCGGCTTTGGCAGCAGCATACGGAAGGTCTCTCGGGGTCGGGCGGATCGCCGCCACACTGCTCACGTTGATGATCGAGCCGCCACCGTCACGCACCATCCTGCTGCCCACCAGGGCGGTGAGCCGGAACGGGCCCTTGAGGTTGACGGCCATCACCTTGTCGAACAGCTCCTCGCTGACCTGCTCCAGGCTCGGGTACAGCGGCGCTATCCCCGCGTTGTTGACCAGCACATCGACGTGACCGAACTCGCCGTAGGCGGCGTCCACCATCCCGGTGATCCCGTCCCAGTCCCCCACGTGGGCGGCGTAGGGAAATGCTCGCCGGCCGGTCCTGCGACGTACTTCATCGGCAAGCGCCTCGCAGCCGGCCAGCTTCCGACTGGTGATCATCACGTCGGCACCGGCCTGCGCGAAGGCCAGCACCATCTGTCGGCCCAGCCCCCGGCTGCCTCCCGTCACCAGCGCCACCTTGCCCGCAAGCATCGGCTCGTCCCCGGTCGGCCCCGTCACCGGGGAATTTCCCGCCACGGCCGGTTGCGGTCGACCCGTTCCTCGCTCGGCAGCCCGAGGAGCCGCTCGGCGATGATGGTGCGCTGGATCTCGTCCGAACCACCGGCGATCCGATATCCGGGAGCGCCCAGGATGTGCGCGGTCCACGCGAACGTGCCCCACTCACCGGTGTCGGCCACCAGACGCGCCCCCAGCACCGCCTCCGCCGCCACCGAGGCAAGCGCCAGACTCCGCACCCAGTGCAGCTTGCGCAGTGACCCCTCCGGTCCGCCGGGACGCCCGGACGCCCGCCCGGCGGCCTCCCGCAGCGACGCCACCTCGGCCAGCCGCTCGCTGATGTAGACGTCGGCCAGTTTCTGGCGCACCAGGGGATCATCGAATCGGCCGAGCGCGCAGGCGAGCGGAGCCAGCTGCCGCCACCCGCCCCCGACGCTGCTGTGCCCGCCGGTCGCCTCCCGCTCGAAGCCGAGGGTCGTCAGGGCCACCTTCCAGCCCGCCCCCACCGCCCCCAGACGCAGCGAGTCCGGGATCCGGACGTCGTCGAGGAAGACCTCGTTGAAGGACGTGCCACCCGACATCTGACGCAACGGCCGCACCGTCACCCCGGGCGTGTCGAGCGGCAGCAGGAACGCGGTGATGCCCGCGTGTTTGGGAACGTCCGGGTCGGTCCGCACCAGCACCATGCCCCAGGCGGCGAACTGCGCCCCCGAGCTCCACACCTTCTGCCCGTTGACCACCCATCCGTCGCCGTCGCGGACGGCACGGGTCCCCAGCGCCGCCAGGTCGGATCCGGCCCCCGGCTCGGAGAAGAGCTGGCAGCACAGACGCTCGGCACGCAGGAAGGTCCGCAAGAGGCGATCACGCTGTTCGGGCGTGCCGACAAGACCGATGGTCGGCGCGATCAGATGCACCGTCACCGACACCAGCTCATGGGCGGGCGGGACGGCGAAGCGCGTCTCCTCGGCGGCGAACGCCTCGACGAACGCCGGCCCGAGCCCCACGCCACCGTCCTCCCGCGGCCAGCCCAACGCGCCGAACCCCGCGTCGATCTTCTGCCGGTGCCAGCCCGCCACCCGCTCGATCAACGCCTTCTCGTCGTCGAAGGAGAGGTCGTGAAAGACCGACACGTCGTAGGAAGCGCCCTGGGCGCCCTCGGCTCCGGCGCCCGGGCCAAGGCCCTCCCGCGATGGCGCGTGTTCGGCAAGCCAGCTGCGTGCACGCCGCCGGAAGGCCTCCAGATCCTGCGCACCGTCGGGATCGCCGTCTGGCTGCCTGACGCCCATGGTTTCCCTCAACATCCCCTGGTAGCGACGTGGGCGCTAGCTTAAACATCATGATAAATTGACGTCAAGGGCCTACTTCGCCAGGCTCACCGGAGCGAGAACGCCTTCGGCCGGGATGCCCGCTGACAGCTGCCGGGGAAAAGGACGACGAAGGGTTTCGGACGTGACGATCCAGTCTAGGACACTCCGGGATCTGCCCGACATCGCGCCGGTCCGGCCCGGCGAACAGCTGCCCTGGGACCGCCTGGCCACCACCTGCGGCCGCGGCTGGCCGAGCAGGGGCTGGACGTGACCGACGAGGCGGCGCGACGCAACGGCCATTCCTCGGCGGTCCCGACGCGTGGCTGTATCGCCATCACGGCCGACGGCGCGCTACTGCGCACACTCAAGACGTCGGAAAGCCTCGCCCGCGAGGTCGTGCGGACCATCATCGACCAGGGTCTGCAACCCGGCGACGGGCTTCCCACCGAAGGCGCGATGCTCGAACAATACGGTGTGAGCCGAGAGTCGCTACGCGAAGGCCTGCGATTGCTGGAGGTCCAGGGCCTGATTTCGATCCGCCGGGGACCCGGGGGAGGGCCGGTGGTCGGCAGCGTCCATCCGGCCAACCTCGGCCGCATTTCGACCCTGTACTTCCACATGGCGGGAGCCACGTACAACGAGCTGTTCGACGCGTGGATGTTCGCCGAGTGCATTCTCGCCGAGCGGGCCGCCCGCGCGAGTGACCGCACCGCCCGCGTGGCCGCCATGGCCCCGTATCTCGAGCTCAACGAGGTCCGCGAGACGCCCGAGGAGCTGGCCCGTTTCGTACAGGAGCATGCGATGTTCCACGGCGCCGTGGCGTCGCTTGTCGGTAACCGGGTGCTCGAGCTGACTCTGCAGACCATGGGCCAGATCGTGAGTCACCACGTTGCCACCGTCGATGATCCCCGCATC
>NZ_CAUVXO010000152.1:5355-11701 GCF_963555865.1 Protofrankia sp. Cr1 | reverse complement strand
GGTTAAAATCCCAGCTCCCAAGGGGGAGTGCCAGAAACTGCCGCTTGATCCGTTCCCCGCCCCCGACATCCACGGCCTCCAGACTGAGCATCAGCGCCTCGAGGATTACTCGGCGCGGGGCTCAGAGTACAGCAATGTCGTCGACGATCTCGTTGAGACTGCTGACCGCCTCGTCAAGCCGCTTCGAGAGCACATCCAGTTCGGCCCGGCGCCTGGTGACCGTGCTCTCGCCGTCCCTCTTTGCGGCCAGCACGGCCTCGACCTCCTGGCGGACGTTGGCAAGCTGGGTCGCAAGCCCCTGTTCGACGGCCTGTTGGAACTCCAGGAGCTGCTTGTCCAGGTCGTCGGCAGCCTGCCGGCCGGTCTCGAACGCCCGGAGCCGGAGCTGCTTCGCCATTTCTATGCCGACCTGCTTTTTGATTTTGTCCTGGGCGCGGTCGAGCAGGCTTCGCGTCTGGAACAGGCCCTGCGCAATGAGAGCCCCGGCAAGGATCGGCCAGCCGAGCGGAGTGAACGCCCACGCCAGGGCGATGGCCATCGCCGGCAACACGGTCTTCAGCATGTCGCGGGGGCCGAGCCGCAGCCCGGCCAGCCCGGCGGCCGGGCCCGCCAGGACGAACCCACCTACGCCGGCGAGCAGGCGGCTCAGTGCCGTCTCGTCGTCGGTTGAGCCACCGGCGGCCGCCTCCGACGAAATGCCGGTCATGTCCAGCCGGATGGCCTGGACACCTTCTTCGAAGGCCTCGACTTCGTGGTCGAGTTCGCGCGAGATGTCGGTGATGCGGCCCATCAACTCCCCGGCGAACTCCTCCTCGAACCACTCGGCGAAGGCCTGCTCGACCTGGCGGGCAGTGATCTGCGCAATCTCCTTCGCCACCGCCTCGGCCTGTTCCTTCACCTGGGTGGGAAGCATGCGCAGCTTGGCCTCTGGAATGCTCTCGGCGGCCCAGCCGGGCACCTTCTCGGCCAGTTTCTCGAGCTGCGCGCAGACGCGGCGCTCGACGAGTTGGTGTAGTTCGGTCATCCGGTTACGCAGATAGCCGGCGATACGGTTGGCCTCGGTCTCCGCCAAGCGCAGCGGCCCCTGTGCCGTCTCGTACCGTTCGGCGAGGTCTTCAAGGCTTTCGCCGAGCATCCGGTGCTGCGCCCGAATGCTCTCGGCCAGGTTCTTTCGTTGTATTCTGAGCTCTCTCGCCGGAACCATTATCTTGATTTTGTGGCGCTCGGTCACGAGATAGTTTTCCAGCGCCCGCTCAATCAGCGCCATGGCCGACGACTCCCACTTCTGCGGGTCGCCGGCGAGCCGCGCCTCGATGCCGGCCAGCGCGTCCACCCAGAACACTCGCTGGTCGTCATCCCCGGCTCGGTCGGGCCTGATCCGGTGAAGTCGGACCATCGCGGCCCGCTGCACCTTGTCCCGCTGCTGTTCGGGAATAAGATTGATTTTGTTGAAGACGAAGAAGGGGTCGTGGCTGCCGAGGTAGGTGGTCACGAAATGCGCTTCGCTCATCGACATGTTCGCCTGCGCGTCCTGAACGAAAATAACCGCGTCGGTTCGGGTCAGGTAGTCAAGGGTGAGCCGTTCACGGATCGGGTCCTCGTTCAGGCCGGGCGAGTCCACGATGACCACGTTGTTGCGGCAGAGGTCGAGCGGCCACTGTATCTCCGCGCGCTCGTAGGTGCTGTGTTGCTCCGGGCTGTCAACGTCGATGACGATCCGACTCTCCAGTTCGGCGACGGGGGTCGGTTCCCCGATCTCCGGCGTGCCGGTCTCGCCAGCTCGCGGAAACAACACCGCCCCCGGTTCGGCGCCCCACCGAACCTCGGTGAGAACAGCGGTACACGGCCAGGGGAAGGACGGCAGTACCTGGGCGCCGAGCAGCGCGTTGACGAAGGTACTCTTTCCCCGTTTGAAGTCACCGAGGACCATGACCACGAACGAGTCGGACCCCACCCGGCGCGCGACCGTTTCTATGCCGGTCGCGGCGTCAGCCAATCCGAGCGCGTTCGCCACGACACCAACCTCGGTCGCCACACCGAGTAGCTGGTGCCGACGTCGCTCGGCCTCCTCGAAACTGGCCGACCGGGCATCCTTACTCGGCATCGCCGTCCCCCTCCGTTTTCTTCTTGCCGTCGTTGTCAACGTCGGCGTTGTATTCGATGTCGCCGTCAATGTTGCCGTCAATGTCGCGGTCGATGACGGCGCGAATGCGGGCGGCGAGTGCATGGGCGGACGTCGCGGCCCTCGTGCAGGTGTCCGGCGCCGATTCCGCTGTCGATTCCGGCTGGTCGCGGACCTTCGGTTCGGTGAGAGCCGCGAGGCGCGCGCTCTGCCAGGCTGTTCGTCGTTGCTCCAGCTCGCCGACAAGCTGGAGGTAGAGCCGGTCGAGGTCGCGCGAGACCTGGTCGGTGAAACGTTCGATCACCTCGTCGATGAACCGCCGCAGGTGCAGTGCGAGCTCCTCACGCTGCTCGTCGGTCGCATGCTGCAGCGCACGCTTGGCGAGTACGGCACCCGCCACCCCGCCGGCGACGCCGATCACCAGCGGGGGGAACGCCACGCTGACCGCGCCGCCGAGCAGATAGCCCGATATCGCGCCGGAGGCCGCTCCGAGCCGGGTGAGCAGACGTCGGTGGCTGATCTCCGTCACGGTTGCGCGGGGTTGGACGTCCGGTGCATCCAGGGCTGGCCGCCGGTGGGTGACTGCGCCGCCGACGCCGAACCGCTCGGCCATCGTCCGTTCAAGCCAGTCGACGTCGGCCGCTACTGCGGACAGCACCACGCTTTCGGCCTTGCCGGTGAGCGCCACGAGTTCCCGCCGGGCGCGCAGCGGCAGCTCCTGCTCCCAGAACGCCTTCGGGTCGCCGGCCCGTTCCAGGTCGTCGGCGAGGTTGCCGACCATGGTCGTCCGCTCGGCGCGCAGGGAGTCCCGAACCCGATCGACAAGCGCGAGCCTGCGGGTGTCGAGTTCGACCCGGAGCTGCTCCCAGGCCGCCTTGTCGAAGGCCATCGCCGCCCGGCCGCGTTCTACCTCGGCCCGTCGTACCTCGGCCGACAGCGCGAACGCCGACAGCGTGCTCTGGGCTACGTCGGCCACCGCGTCACAGATCTCGGCCACCGACCATGCGATCTTTCGTGCCCGCCAGTGACCCGCCTCGCCCCGGGCCGCGAAGTCGGCGAGTTGGAGCCGGATGGCGGCCAGCTCGGCCATCCCACCTTCGGGGGAGGGCCCGGCGAGCACCGGCACGGACGGCGCCGGCTCTCGAACCCGTGTCGTCAGCGCCGCCAGAACATCGTCGCGGTGGATGGCGTCGATCTGGTCGAGGAAGGACACGACGACGGCCACGAACGGGACGCGGCGGCGCAGTACCTCCTGTTCGAGCAGAGCGCGTTCGGTCTGGCTCAGCGGGCTCAACGCTGACACCACAACGACAGTGCAGTCGCTCAAGGTAACGGCGCGGCGAACCTGCAGGAGCCGGTCGGTCAGCGCCTCGTTCGTTCCCGGGGTGTCGATGATTTCCGCACCGATTTCTGCCAGCCACTCGCTCGGCGCCTCGATCCGTAGGTCCGGCTCGTCCGGCACTGGTGCGCTGCCGTCGTCGACCTCGTCGCCGAGTTCGTCGTCTATCACGAGGCCGTCCCACATGTCCGAACCAGCCGCACGAATCTCGGTGGTGCCGTCCGGCCAACCGATCCGGAGCACCGGGGCGTCGGCGTCGGAGTTGGCGTTGGTGACGCCCACGAAGGTACGAGTCGTCGGGACCGGGCCGGTCGGCAGCAGGTCCATCCCCACGAGTCGGTTGACCAGCGTCGACTTCCCGCGGTTGAACTCGCCGACCACGGCGATGCGGAATCCGGCCCGCCGCCGCTGCGCGGCCAAGACGTCCAGCTCGCGGACCAGCTCGTCGGCTCGCACCTGGTCGGCGAGGTCCCGCGCCGAACGGAGCCAGTCATCCAGCTCGCCCAGCGCATCGAAAAAGTCAATCATCGGAGGCCCTCCAGCGCGGTCCGTAGCTGTTCCTGACGGGCTCGTAGCAGTGCCACCCGCTGTGTGCACTCGCTCTCGACCTCGGTGACCTGGGTGAGTTGACGTCGTAGCTCGGCCCGACCCACCCGTTCGGATTCGAGCAGGTCCTGCACCGGCCCTCCGGCGCCCTTCCGCAGCGCGTCGAGAGCCTTTTCACACCGCCAGTTCTGGGCGTCCACCGCTTCATGGGTGGCGGTGGCCAGCCGAGCATGCGTCTGGTCGAACGCCAGTGTGACCGCCTGACGCAACGGCTCGTCCAGTTTCTCCCGCGCCTGGGCGAGTTGGCCATCGCTGGCAGCCGTGCCGAGGATGCCACCGAGCAGGCCTCCGAGGACGGTACCGACGCCCGGGAAGAACAATGTGCCGATCGCGGCCCCTGCCACCGCACCTCCGCCCATGAGCCGGTTCTCGGTGCGTAAATGCTCGGCCACCGTCGCCTGCACGGCCGAGAAGTCGATGTCAACGCTCTGCGGAACGGGCGTGTCGGGAGTCGGTGGAAACACGAGCGCCGTGGCCGTCTGCCCGGCAAGCCCGGCCAGGCGCCGGTATTCGTCCTGGAACGAGTTCTGGACGTCAGTCAGTGTCCGGTCACAGCTCATGGACAAGGAACAGACAAGGGCGTCCCGGCTGTCGGTGAACCAGTCCTGTAGCCGGGCGCGGACCAGTTCCGGGGTGCGTTCGCGAACGAGAACCTGAAGCGCATCCAGATTCGCACAGCCGTTCACCTCACCGGCGAGCTCCGCGAGCAGCTCGGTACGGACCTGCACGGCTCTCGTCTCGGCGCCGGCCCACTGTGCACGGGCGACAGCTTGAAGGTCTATGGCGATCGTCGTCCTGGCCTCGGCGAGGAAGCTTTCGAGGTCACGAACACGAAGGCTGTCCAGCTCACGTTCGGCAGACAGGAGCCGCGCACGGTGTTGCGCCACACAGATCGTGACCTCGTCCAGCAGGTCCGCCACGATGTGCGCCGTGGTGGTGCTGATCGCCAGGATGCTCGCCCGCCGCGCCAGCGATGTCAGCTCGCCCTCGAATGCGAGGAACTCGTCGGCGAGCTGGCGGGCGTCACCGTCACCGTCGTCCTCGGTGAGGATCTCCAGGACCGAGCCGCCGCCGCAGGGGTACACCCGCGGCGCGGATATCCCGGCCAGCTCAAGGCGTTTGCGGACGACCTCGAGGAGACGCGGCCGCTGTGAGCCCGGCACCTGTTCGAGTTTGGTGACCCCGAACACGCACCGGTCGCGGTGGCGCCGCATGGTACCGGCGAGAAAATTGGACAGGACCTGGGACACCGGAGCGTTACTCGGTACCAGCACGACGGCCAGGTCCGCTGTCTGCGAGAGAACCCGGTCGACGACGTCTTCGTGCTCGGCTGACGCGTTGATGCCGGGGGTGTCGACCAGCACAACCTGGTCGGCGAGCAGCGCTGACGGATGGCTGATCGAGACTTTCCCGACATTGGCTGTCGTATGGGGATCAGTTACCAGCAGGGCAACAGCCTCGGACACCGTCCGTGGGGCAACGGTTCGACCTGTGATCCGTCGCCACTGGCGCTCGAATTCATCGCCGGCCTGCCGCGGCAGACCCGCGGAGAACGAGAACATCCGGTTCGACCCGCGCGGGCAGAAAGCAACATCGACGGACGGGCCATAACGAAGCTCGGTTGCGGTGCCGGTGGTCACGACGGATGCGGTCGGCAGAAGGCGATGCCGTAACACGGTGTTGATGAAGGTGCTCTTGCCGCTGTTGAACTCCCCGAGAACGGCAATGTACAAATTGTGGTCCGCGAGCCGACGGCGAAGCCGAGCGGTCTGGTCCCGCAGTGGTCCCACCGAGGCTGTATCGAGACCGAGATGGGTTGATGTCGCGTCAGCCCACTGGATGTGTTCTGAAAAATTCAATACGAGATCATTGAATAGCGGGCTCTGGGACCGTGCGTTCCCCACCTCACGTGCGACCGGCATGCCACCTTGGATAACGCTCCATCATGCTGGTGTCCAGAGATTCCCCCGGTCGGGCGCCAACTCCATGGAAAACCCCTGGGGCAGGCAGCGGATTACCCGGTGGGAACCGTCGCGGGCACGGTGGGACGCTGATGACCGGATAGGGCTGGCGTTCAGGAGCCGGTGTAGAGGCGGTCGAGGTCGACCAGCTCGACGTCGGGGGCGGCGGCAGCGTCCGCGGTGAGGGTGGTGGTAAAGCCGGCACGGGAGAACAACAGGAGCTTCACGTTCGCGGGTGAGCCGGGCAGTACCGAGCGGATGTGTCGCAGCCGGGCCAACTCGTCGACGTCAACCGGGGTGGCCCGCCACTTCGCTTCG
>NZ_CAUVXO010000152.1:1550-4675 GCF_963555865.1 Protofrankia sp. Cr1 | reverse complement strand
CCGATGGCCAGCACCCGGTCCGGCTCGTTCGGCCGGACCTCGATGACGACCGCGTCGATTTCGTGTTCGCGGGCCGGGCACGCGGTGTCCGGACACCGTAGGATCGCAGGTTGGACGCGGCTCGCCCGTCCCCCGAGGGTTTCCACACAGGCGTAGGCCAACGACCAGGTGCGGGCGATGTCCTCGAAGTGCGGTCCGTAGATACGGGCGGACACAGTGTCTGCGAGTTCGGCCCAGACCTCGGCGCCGCGGCGCAGTGACAGGCGGGTCTCCTCGGGTCGGATCACCAGCTGGTGCAGGCGCAGCACCGGTTCGGCGAGGGTGAAGCTCGTTCGGCGGGCATGGAAGGCGTCCTGGTGGCCGGTGACCAGATGCGCGTCGGTGAGCACGGTCAGGGCGTGGTGGATGCCACCGGTGTCCCGGCCGAGTTCGTTCGCGATCTCTCCGCGTCGGGTGCGGCCGCGGGCGATGGCGGCGAGCACGGCGTAGTAGGGCGCCGGGTTGGTGAGACCGGCTTCCTCGGCGAGCAGCACCCGGCCTTCGCGGAACATCGCCCCGGCGGGGTTGAGTAGGCGGCGCACCACCCACGGGTCGACGTCGCCGGCGTCCTCGGGCGCGTCCCGGGCACAGAAGTCCCGGTAGGCCGGGGTGCCGCCGACGAGAGCGTGGACGCGCAGAGCAACGTCCGGCTGCTCGGTCAGGCCCCACAGGCCGGCGGCGTCGCGGAAGTCGAACGGGTGGAGCATGAGCTCGGTGATGGCCCGGCCGCGCAGTGGGGCGGATGCGGCGAGTAGCCCCCGCATGAGAGTCAGGGCGCTTCCGCACAGGATCAGTCGGGTGCGGGAGTGTTGACGGGCCGGCCCGCGTGGGCTGAGCGCGTTCTGGATCAGCGATGGGATGGCGCTGTTCTGGGCGACGAGGTAGGGGAACTCGTCGAGCACGACGGGGAGCGGGGTGTCGCGCTGTTCGCCCAGCCGGAACAGCGCGTCGACCGCCTGTCCCCAGTCGGTGAAGGCCACCGGGTAGGGGGAGCCGGTGAACCGGGTGAAGGCGGCGGCCAGATCGGCGAGGTTCTGGGCGTCGGACTGCTCGACGCCGGTGACCATGAACCCGCCGACTGCTTCACAGAGTAGTTCGAGGAGGAGGGTCTTGCCCTGCCGGCGCCGTCCGTAGACGAGTGCGAGGGTCGCGCCCGGCGTCGGGTCGCCGGCGAACGCGGTGAGCTCGAACCACTCGGCGTCGCGGCCGAACAACTCGGGTGGCTTGGCAGGCATGATTTCCTCCAGAGACCCTTGGTCAGCTAAGGATCGCTGACTTATCATAAGTCAGCGATCCTTAACTACCACATCGCTGGCTGCCCGTTCGGGCCGGGTTGTGTGCCCGGCGGACGGCGCTGACGGACGTTGGCGCGACGGTGGCCGCAGGCCACGCTTGATCCGGACCCTTCCCAGGCGAGGAGAGCGCGTCATGCCGAACTACCGGTCGCCCGGTGTGTATGTCGAGGAGGTCGAGGCCGGGGCACGCCCGATCGAGGGGGTGGGAACGGCGATCGCCGCGTTCGTCGGCTTCACCGCCCGCGGCCCCCGCAACGAGCCTGTCCGGCTTGCCAACTGGGGCCAGTTCACCCGCGTGTTCGGTGACTTCGTTCCTGGCGCCTACCTGCCGCTGTCGGTGTTCCACTACTTCAACAACGGTGGCGGTGCCTGCTACGTGGTCAGCGTCGGCTCCGGCGCTGCCGATCCGGCGGGTGTGCCGGTGGCCGAACTCACCAGTGCCACCCGGCCAGGTGTGATCACCTACCGGGTCGAGGCGGCCGACCCCGGCACACACGCGAATCTTGCGGTCGAGGTGACCTCCGCCGAGCGGGCGGCCGGGGACGGCTCGTCGACGGCGGCTGGCGCGGCGGGTGGCGCAGCAGGTGGTGAACCGGCTGCCGAGCCGGAGGCGCCCGGCGGCACGTTCACCGTGCTGGTCAAGCAGGACGGCCGGCCGGTGGAGAGCTTCGAGAACCTCACCGCACGACGCGGCCGGCGCAATGTCACGACCATCGTGAACGAACAGTCCCGGTTTGTTCGGGTGCGGGAGGTCGACGGTGTACCCGTGGCCGACCGGGTGCCGGTTGTTGGTGAGGTCGTACTACGCGCGGCCGAGCCGGCGGCGACGCCGAGCGCCGGCTCGGAGGACTACGTCGGCGATGTCAGCGCCCGCACGGGTCTGGGTGGCCTCACCGCATGTGACGACGTCACCATCGTGGCGGCGCCAGACCTGATGTTCTGTTACGAGCAGGGCCAACTTGACCTGAACACCGTCCAGGCGGTCCAGCAGGCCATGATCGACCACTGTGAAAACATGGCCGATCGGATGGCGATCCTCGACCCGCCGCCCGGTTTCAACGCCCAGCAGATCAGGGACTGGGTGCGGGAGAAAGCCCGATACGACTCGAAGTTCGCCACCATCTACTGGCCGTGGGTAGCAGTTTTCGACCCGGTGGAGGGCCGTAACCGGTTCATTCCTCCGAGCGGCTCGGTCGCGGGTATCTGGGGGCGCAGTGACGACAGCCGGGGCGTGCACAAGGCGCCCGCGAACGAGATCGTCCGTGGCGCGCTCGATCTGGAATCGAACATCACCCGGGCCGAGCACGACGCACTGAACCCGGCCGGCATCAACGTCATCCGAGCTTTCTCGGGCCGCGGTATCAGGGTCTGGGGAGCCCGTACCCTGTCCTCGGACCCGGCCTGGCGTTATGTCAACGTCCGCCGCCTTTTCAACTACCTTGAGGCGTCGATTCTCGGTGGCACCCAGTGGGCGGTCTTCGAACCGAACGACCTGGAGCTCTGGCAGCGACTGCGGCGCACTGTGGGGTCGTTCCTGCTGCGGATGTGGCGCGACGGCGCACTGTTCGGAGCAACCGCGGACCAGGCCTTCTACGTGAAATGCGACGAGGAGACCAACCCGCCGGAGGTCGTCGACGCCGGGCAGGTCGTCATCGAGATCGGGGTGGCCCCGGTCAAGCCCGCTGAGTTCGTCGTGTTCCGCATCGCCCAGCTGAGCGGTGGCGGCGGCGCCGACGAATAGCCGGTCGACGAATAGCCGGTCGACGAAATCAGGATAATGCTCCAGCAGGA
>NZ_CAUVXO010000152.1:0-1186 GCF_963555865.1 Protofrankia sp. Cr1 | reverse complement strand
CAAGGAGACGCCGATGCCCATCGGTGAGGACGCGCTCGGTAATTACGCCTATCAGATCGAGATCCAAGGTGTGGCGATCGCCCAGTTCAAGGAGGTCTCCGGGCTGAGTGCGGAGATCCAGGTGATCGAGCACAAGGAGAACAAGAAGGGCGGCATCCCGGTCATCAAGAAACTGCCCGGAGCCCGCAAGTGGGGTGACATCCAGCTCAAACGGGGTAAGACCGATGATCCGGCCTGGTGGAAATGGATCAAACTTGTCCAGGAAGGAAAGATCGACGATGCCCGTAAGGATGGGTCGGTCGTCCTTTATGACTATCAGCGCGGCGAGAAGGTCCGGTTCAACTTCCGCAACGCCTGGCCGTCCAAGGTGAGCATCAGCAATCTTCAGGCCGGCGGGAGCGAGATCGCCATCGAGGAGGTCACGCTCGTCCACGAAGGGCTTGAGCTGGCATGACCACGGTGGCACCCACGGAGTCACCGCGCGGGCTGACGACCGAGTTCGCCTTCGAGCTTCCGCGTGGCTACGTGGACGACTCCGGTCAGCGCCACCGCGATGGAGTGATGCGGCTGGCGACCGCCCGTGACGAGATCATGCCGTTGCGCGACCCCAGGGTCCGGGACAACGAGGCATACCTGACCGTCCTGCTGCTGGCCCGGGTCATCACCCGGCTCGGCTCGGTCGGGGCCGTCACCCCGGCCGTGATCGAAGGACTGTTCGCCCCGGACCTCGCTTTCCTCCAGGACCTGTACCGGCGGATCAATCAGGAGGGCCACACCCACGCCGCCGTGACCTGTCCGTCGTGCAGCCATGCGTTCACCGTTGATGTGGCCGGTGATGCCCCGGGGGGATCCTGACGTACGCGGCCGACCGCCTGCTCGACGAGGTCGCGTACGTCGCCGCCTGCTTCCACTGGTCGCTGGCGGAAATCCTCGACCTCGAGCACCCCGACCGTCAGCACTTTCTCGCTGCGGCCCGGACCATGACCGACCAGCCGGTATCCGGAGAGGAGTAGCTGATGTGGGGACTTCCGTGGCGCCCACGGCAGCGCAGCGCCGCCGGGTCCGCGCAGCGGGCACCCGTGGCTGCCACGCCGGCCGCGGCGACCTCGGGATGGGAGGGGCTTGCGCCGATCACCCGCTCCGCCGGGCCGCATCCGGTCACGGCCGATCCGGTCGGTTTCGCGCG